>SXQI01000265.1 GCA_005793025.1 Verrucomicrobiales bacterium | reverse complement strand
GAACTAACTATACTATGTCTAGCATCGGAAAATTAATGAAACAGGCGGGACGCATCCAGCGTCAGATGGAAGATGTCCAAAACCAACTCGCGGCGAGAACCGTTGAGGCTTCCAGCGGAGGTGGGGCTGTGAAAGTGGTGGCCAAGTGCGATGGATCGCTTTCGTCCATTAAGGTCGATCCTCAGGCGCTGAATCCTGCCGATGCACAGATTGTCGAGGAAATGCTCCTCACGGCGATCAATAATGCGCTCGCCCAAGCAAAGGAAATCTCCAACGCAGAAATGGGGAAGGTTACTCCGGGGTTTAACATTCCAGGGTTGATGTAAGGTGAAGTGGTTGTGTCGGCGTTGCCTCCAGCTCTTGTTAGCTTGATTGCGCTCCTAGGCAAGTTGCCGGGGATAGGTCCCCGTAGTGCCGAAAGGATTGGATTACATCTGATGCAACTGGAGATCGGGCAGGTTGAGGCACTCTCCCAGAATTTAGTCCAAGCCCGGCAACGGGTTCAGGCATGCCAGATTTGCGGGGCTTTGACCGAGTCTCAACCATGCCGGATTTGCCGGGATGATTCACGGGATCCCTCGCTGCTTTGTCTGGTGGAAAAACCGACAGATATCCTGAGCCTCGAAAAACCGGGGACATTCAAGGGGCGGTTTCATGTTTTGGGTGGTAAAATCTCTCCCATTAATGGAGTAGAACCTGAGGAATTAAGGATCCGCGAGCTTGAGGAGCGGTTAGAACCGGAAGGAGTTCGCGAGGTGGTGCTTGCGTTGCCGTCGGATGTCGAGGGAGACGCAACGAGTTTTTATTTGGCCAGGTTACTTCGGGCTCGCGGAGTGGTGGTCTCGAGACTTGCACAAGGGCTTCCCGCCGGTGCGGGTTTGGAGTTTGCTGATGAGCTGACCCTAAGCCGAGCATTGGAAGGTCGCCGGGAATTGTTGTGAACGCAGGTCATCTATCGGTCCCGAAGGTGGTTGTTTTCGATCTCGGGAAAGTTTTACTCGATTTTGATTTTAACAAGGCGGCTCGAACCTTGGCAGGTGATTCCGATTCTTCCACGGAAGAAGTGGCGGGGTTGATCAACCAGACGCCTCTGCTCCACCGGTATGAGACGGGGTTGATGACCACACAAGAGTTTTTTGATGAATTTCGTGGCCTGACAGGGTATCGCAAATCCCTCCCGGAGTTTTGTCGGGATTTGGGGGATATTTTTACTGAGGTTGGCTTAATGGTCGGTTTGAACCGTTTCTGGAGAACACAAGGTTTGCCGACCTATATTTTTTCGAACACAAGCGAACTAGCAGTTGATCATATCCGTGCTAGCTTTCCCTTCTTTTCGGAGTTCACCGGATACATTCTGTCTTATGAACACCGCGTAATGAAGCCGGATCCACGGCTTTACGAGGTGGTGGAACGAACCGTGGGAACCTCTGGATGCCAGATTCTTTACTTCGATGATCGGGCCGAAAACATTGAAACCGCGCGAGATCGAGGGTGGCAGGTGATCCTGCATGATCGTCCCGAGGAGTCGTTACGGATTTTGAGGCAGGCAGGATTAGCTCCCTAGCCAGCAGGTTAATTGATGTGCGTGGAAACTCGCATTTTTGTTCAAGGTGTGGTTCCTTTCTGCAGTAACCTGATCCTCTATCCATGACCCCTGAATCGACAGATTTACCTCTGGAACCGTCTTTGGCAACGATTCTTGCCTACTCGCGCAAGCAGGCGATGGATTGGAGTTTGGTTCTGGTCAGTCAAGGAATCGAGACGACCCTCGAGAAGGAGCCGATGACCCGGGCATGGATGTTGCGGGTTCCGTGCGACGACCACCCTAAAGCCCTCGCAGCGATCCACCAATATCGACTCGAAAACCGAGGTTGGAACTGGCGCGGAAATGTCCCCGGGAGCGACCTGCGTCTCAATCCGTTGGTCCTCATTTGGTGTGTAGCACTTGGATCTTGGCATTATCTGGCATCGACCAAATGGGCTTTGTTGATGTCGGCGGGGCGCATGGACAGTAATTTGGTCAGTCAGGGGCAATGGTGGCGGCTTTTCACGGCGGTGACACTTCACGCGGATTTGGGCCATTTGATGGCCAACCTGACGTTCGGCCTGCTGATGCTCGGGTTTGCCATGGGAAGATTTGGCACGGGTCCCGCGTTATTAGCGACATTGTGCGCAGGAGCTTTGGGTAACGTTGTGGGTTTGGTTTTGTATCCAAACGCATACATGGGTGTGGGAGCTTCGGGGATGGTGATGGGGGCAGTGGGAGTGTTGGGACTTCATTCGTTGGTTGTCTGGCGGGAAAATGACAAGGCATGGCGATATGTCGTGAGCGGAGTGTTGGCAGTATTCTTTATTTTCATCCTCGTTGGTCTTGACCCGAATTCTGACATCCTCGCTCATCTGGGTGGGTTTTTATCTGGAGCGTTGTTTGGAGCCTTGTTGTCATTGTTACCTAGGAAGTTATTGGACAGTAATCTCTTCCAAGGAAGCACCATGGTGGTGTTTTTAGGGTTCCTCACGATGGTCTGGATGATGGCTTTGAGGGGTTCATGATGGTGTTCCGTCTCATTCCATTCATATGGATGGTCCAACTTCCGACTGCGAGCGGGGCGGTGGAGATGATGACTTGGACTCGGTTTGCTCGATTCCAAATCATTGCATCTCCTGCTTCCAACTCCTGTGTCCTGACCTCTCCGTGGGTGGCAACGAGCCAACCTTGGTTGGAGGCCATCCCTTCGTGGAACATCAGTGGGAGCGATTCGCTGGGGATAAAAGTCGAGTTACGTGTGGGTTTAGCGGAGGGTGAAAGCCGCTGGTATAACCTCGGTCGGTGGTCGTTGATGACAAACCAATTCCCCCGCTGCAGCGAACCGAACCAAAAGGATTCTGATGGTCAGGTGCTGACGGATACGTTGCGAGTAGCGAAACCCGCAACCCATTGCCAAATGCGCGTGACGATCGAGGGTAGAACCAACGCGTTGGATGTTCACATGCTGAGCCTTTGCTTGAGCAATCCAACCGTGACTAACAAGTCTCCAACCACGTGGTGTCCCGTAGAAAGTGAGTTGCCGGTGCCTCAATTGTCACAGGGCAATTATCCGGGTGGCGAGACGGCTTGGTGTAGTCCGACCAGTTTAGCGATGGTACTCAATTACTGGGGAATTCGAACTAGGCAGGAGCAATTGGGTAAACACGTGCCTGAAATCGCTCAAGCGGTATTCGACCCGCAGTGGCCCGGTACTGGCAACTGGGCTTTCAACATGGCATATGCGGGTTCGTTTCCAACCTTGCGGGCGACCGTGGCTCGTTTCGAGAACTTGGCCCAAATCGAACCTTGGTTGCGGAGCGGGGTGCCCATCGTGCTCTCGGTATCCTATCCCATCCTCAAAGGATTACCCGAACGTGCTGGGGGGCATCTCGTGGTCTGTGTGGGGTTCAACGAGGAAGGAGAACTGATCCTCAATGATCCGGGATCCAAACGACAACCCCGTTTAATCGTCTCGGCCTCAATGGTGGATCAAGCATGGGCTGAGTCCGGGCGGACCGCTTATGTGGTCCATCCCAAGAATTGGAAAGTTCCGCCTTGGCGAACCAAAGCAAAGGATCAAGGATTCAGTCGATAAAATCGCGCTGCAGTTTCTCCCCAAACTTTTCGCTGATCCGCTTCAGATTTGTGGGCTAAATAATGGCGAATAATCCCGACCACCTCAGTATAGCTCGCTCTGAGTAATGCTACTGGCCAGTCTGAACCGAACATCAAGCGATCCGGTCCGAACGATTCCCAGACCACATCTAAGAAAGGTGTGAAATCTTCCTGCCGCCAAGGGCGAGCGTTCGCTTCGGTGACCATCCCTGAAAGTTTGCAAAAAACGTTTGGAGCCTCGGCTAAGACTCGGAGGTCGTCGATCCAAGTGGAGGGATCTTGATCGTGGATTTGGGGTTTTGCGATGTGATCCAGCACGAATCGTTGATTGGGAAACCGTCGCGCCAATTCTGCCGCAGGTTTGAGGTGTTTGGGGAAAATGAGCAAATCATAAGCCAAACCGAATTCTTGGAGTGCGGCAATTCCACGCATGAAATCCGGGCTGAGCATCAATCTGTCATCGGCTTTATCCTGTAACACCGCTCGGACCCCTACAAATGTGGAGTGCTTGGCGAGGGTTGCAAGGTCTTTGGATACGGACTCAGATTGGAGATCCACCCAGCCCACCACAGCATGGATCAGTGGGTGACGATCCGCCAGATCCAGAAGGTAATGGGATTCCTCAATTCTTTCTCGAGCCTGAACGGCGATACAACCGTCAAAACCTGAACGTTGCAGCTCGGGTAGCAAATCTATTGGACCATAATCTCGATTTAGGGCCGGAACTCGTTCGTTAATCCAAGGGTAGTCTTGCGAATTGAGTGTCCAAAAATGTTGGTGCGCGTCGATTCTCATGTGCGATCACGTTTCGCGGGGAAAGAGTTCCTTGAATTTAGCGATTGTTTGGGTTGCGGCTGAGATTGAATCAGGCCACGGTAACGCCTCTGCCGAAAGGTAACCCTTGTAACCAACCTCCTTGAGGATCCCTATCACAGAACCGTAATCCAGATGACCAAAACCAGCGGCACGGCGGTTGGTATCTACGAAATGCACATGGCCAATCGTTGCTCCTGCCGCCCGCAATGCCAACGGGATTGAGGTTTCCTCAATGTTCATGTGGAATAAATCGACCAATAATTTGACATTCGTTGTCCCCAACGAAGCGACTAAATTCAAACCATCATCCACGGTATTAATGAGATTTGTCTCGTAACGATTCAAAGGCTCAAGCAACAAAGGCACCTGATGCTGGGCGGCATAATCTCCCAGTTCCGTGAGGGCATCCTTCAATCGAAGCAAAGTAGGAACTCGGTCGCTTCCCGGCGCATTCCGTCCCTGCATCGACCCAATGATCGCCGGAGCCCCGAGTCGCCCTGCTTGGTCAATGATCCCTTTCACAAAGGACATCGCCCGCTGGAAAACCTCAGGATCAGGATTCGTAAGCGTCAGTTGGTGTTTCACCCAACCTGCCCCCGTTCCCATCGCAGCCAAACGCAGGGAATGTTGAGCCAACAAAGACGGGAGGATGATTAGAGCCGGATCGTCGGGCCCCGATGGGAAAACTTCAATCGCATCGAAGCCTAAGCTCGCTGCTTGAGCGCAGGCTTCCCCTAACTGATCCCAAAAAACAAACGGTCCACCTCGCGCTTCAGGAACCAAGGAGACCGTCACACTTGATCGCATAGATGGTCAAACCTAGGCACCCCCAAGTCCCACGTCAAGAATCCGCCTAACGGCAATTCGTCGGTCCAATTAGCGGGCAAAATGGCTTGCAGTTCGGCGGTCACTGCGTTTTATTGGTTGGGCTGCGGACGCTTAGCTCAGTGGTAGAGCATTACTTTCACACGGTAGGGGTCGCAGGTTCGAAACCTGCAGCGTCCACCATTTCTTTCTTTCAGCGAACCCCCTCAGAAAACTTTAGGGTTGGCGGACGGAGGTCGTCTGATCAACCCGAATGTTACTCAGTTTTTGGAGAGGTCCGCCGGGCCAAAGGATTTCGATTTCTTCCACGGTTTGGGACGAACCGAGACCAATGGTAATCGGAAGTTCAGATTGAGAGAGGTAACTGCGGGTTGGCATCACTTGGCGGCGGTGGGTTTGACCGGCGACTTTGAGGGTCACTCGAGCTCCTATGGCTGAGCGGTTTGCCGAACGACCTTCAAGATTCAAGCGAATCCAGTGGTGGCCTAATTGGTTGTCGTTCCGGAGGAGGAGTGGTTTTCCACCGGTTTGTACGAGGATGACATCGAGGTCGCCGTCGGCATCGATGTCGGCGAAGGCGGATCCTCGACCGACGATGGGGCGGAATAGATCCGCTCCGGATTGTTCGCTGGTTACTGGGCCGAACATTCCCGTAGGGCTGGCACCTCGGTTCCAGAAGAGCTGGGCAGGTTGGAGGTATTGTTGGCTGGCTTGAAGTTTGTTGATTTCCTGTTCGAGATGGCCGTTCGAAGAGAGGACATCGAGTCGTCCATCAAGGTCGTAATCGAAGAAAAACACGCCAAATTTGAGGAGGAGGCGGCTTGCTGGCCCGATCCCTTCGGTGATGGCTTCGTCTGCGAATTGAAGCGGACTGCCTTGGGAAACATAGAGAGCAGTCATCTCGTTGGCGAAGTTCCCAATCACCACTCCTAGGGCATCGTCATTGCGAAAGAAGCCAGTATCAATCCCCATGGCTCCTCGGGTAGCTCCGTAGCTATCGAAGGCGATGCCGGCATTGGCTCCGATCTCTTTAAAGGTTCCATTGGTCTGATTGTGAAATACAAGGTTTTGCACGGTATCATTCGCGACGATCAAATCCATCCACCCATCGGCATCGATATCGACAGGCGCAACACCTAGAGTTTTTGCAGTGGGAACCCCCGATGAGGGGTTTTTGACCTGCAATCCTGCTGCGGCGGTGGCATCAGTGAATGTGCCATCGCCGTTGTTGTGGTAGAGGTAGGGAAAGGTGCCTTCAAAATTCATGGGTTGACCGTAAGCACGACCGATACCGACGAGTTTGTAACCCACCTCAAAATCGATTTCACGCGACCATTTGACGTATTGACCCACATAAAGGTCGAGTTTGCCATCGTTGTCATAGTCGAAAAATGCGGCGGCTGTCCCCCAGTCCTTCGCGGAGCCCGAGACTCCAGCTTTCAAGGTGACATCTTGAAAAACTCCATTGCCTTGGTTGCGGAAAAGGTGAGCGGTGCCGACGCATGAGATAAAAACATCGACCCAACCGTCGTTGTCGTAATCGCCGACGGCTGCTCCCATGCCGTAAAGTGAAATATCAATGCCGGAACCTTTGGTGACGTCGGTAAACTGTCCACGACCATCGTTTCGATAGAGTCCTGGGGTGGTCAGGTTGGGGTTGGCGGTGCCTGGCCACGATTGAGCATTGACTAGGAGAAGGTCCTGCGTGCCGTTGTTATCAAAATCAAGGAAAGCAACCGCGCCCCCCATTGTTTCCGGCAGGAGTTTTTCGCCTGTGGCTCCGTTATTGTGGATAAAAGTGAGACCGGAGGAGGATGTTACGTCGGTGAATTTTACGGTAGGCGGGTTTAGGAGGGGAGCAGTTTTTACGCTGGGTGCGGTGATTTGCGTTACTTTCACTGGGGCTGGAGCTGGCTTGCGGGTCAAGAGCACGTAGAGACCGATTCCCGCTAAGAGCAGAAGGATGAGAGCCAGAGCTGACCAACGAAAGGCGCGAGCGATGAGGGCATCATCGTAATGAACGACCTCTTCAGACTCGTTGGTTTTTGGTTCGTTATGAGGATCTTTCTGATTCATGGGAGAGCGGTTTGGAGAACCGGAGGGGGAGGAAGTTCGAATGCTCCGGGGCGATGTAGAGGGTAGATAACGATTGATTGAGCGGCATTATCCGCTGCGGGATTTGCGCGGCGGGCGTTGGCAATGGCCCGATCGCGCGCGTTGTCGTCGGGCCTGTATTTCTCGTGCTGGGATTGGTGATAGTCCGCCTGCGCCTTGTCGGCGACGATGCGGTAGAGCAGGGATAGATTATAATGGGCCGCAAGGTTTTCAGAGTCCAAGGCCAAGGTTTTCTTGAAATGGGTGATGGCTTCGGTGAAGAACTCTCGTTGTTGGGTGGGATTAGATCGCGCCTGTTTACCGCGTTCGAACAGGGTCTGAGCGAGCTCATTAATCACCTCGTAATCCTTACTAAAATCAAATCCGCGAGTTTGGATTTCAGGGTATTTGTCTTCGAGGATGCTCCGGAATTCTTTGATCGCTTGATCCAGATAGCCATTCTGTTTGTTCACCAAGCCGTTCAACCAAGCCACGGTCCATCGCGGTGCGGGTGGGTCGAATTGGTTCGCCCTTTGTAAGGCGGTCACAGCATCTTCCAACCGTCCTTCTTTGAAATAAACTCGAGCCAAATTCAGAGGGCCATCAGCCTTTTTCAGAGATTCAACTTTAGTGAAGGCTTGTGCTGCTTGGATTAATTCCCCTTTTTCGCTGCCTTTGTCACCTTCCAAAAAGAGTCCGATTCCATAATCATTCCAACGTTGCCACAGATCGATTTTAGAGGGTGGGTTAGTTGTCGCGAGCGTCGAACCTTCGACGGCGAAGGTAATGGTGTCCTCCCCAATGGTCGTGATCGGCAAATCATTTGTATAAGTCTTGCCCGATACATGCTGCATGTAGGTGGTGTCAAATTTCCGATATTGGAGCTTCAATTGGATCGTGATAGAGCCATCGATGTCCTCGGGGACTTGGAGAGCGTAATGGACCACGGCGGCTGCCCCAGGGCCAATCTGGTGGTTGTAGAGCGGTGTGAAAATATCCTGTGGGTTGCGGCGATCGATCCGGTTTCCCTCCTTGTCGAGCATGTAGACATTTAAGAAATGCGACCATGGATCGACCGTGTTGAAAGGACCCAAACCGCCATTGCGCCCGATGACTCGATTCTGACTGGTGACTTTTGCGTCCACCCACAATTCATTGGAATCCACCGTGCCTTGAGTCAAGGGATGACCCAGTTTGAGAGTTCGGACGACGGCTTCGATGAGGTATTTTTGACCACGCTTCAGTTGTGGGACCTCGGGACGGAGCGGGGCAATCAGGGGACTGTCGATGGTCCCTCCGGGTTTGATCCCAAAAATATCGATGCGGGCGCAGTCCTTCAAAAAGTCTTGCTGCCGTTTGATGCTGGCCAAATCGCCGCGAAGGTGAGGAATTGCGGTGTTGGCTGCAGGGAAAAAATGGTCGTGGATACTTGAAACATTGGTGCCAGCAAACATTTTAGCCCCAAAATCCGAAGAGGGTTGCAGGGGCATATGGCAACTCGCACAATTTTCTTTGGCAGTGGGTGGATAATAGAAACTCCGTGCGTTGTGTCCTGAGACACCACTGAGCAAGAACGAATCATAGTGATTCTGACCGCGCAACCACTCCTTATAGTGGTTAAGGGCGTAGGGGATACTGACTTTATGGCAGGTGGAACAGAACTCGGAAGTTTTATGAAGTGGTTTGAGGAACGTTTTTTTATGAAACTCAGGTTTTGCCTTCACCATTTGATTGTTCACAAATTGAAGGATGGAATTTGAGCTGGAGGCAAACGGATAATGAATGGGTTCGTCTATCGTGTAATCCGCATTGCCGATCGTGGAATTGACATGCGTTATGGCATGGCAAGCGGTGCAAGTGATTCCCGCTTGTGATGTGGGATGACGCACATCATCAAAATTCTCGTCGTCGAAGGCGCCGCTAAAAAATGGCACCACATCATGGCAACCTGCGCACCATCGAGCTGCCTTCACCGAACCATCGCGTTCTTTGGAGACCTTCCGGGTTTCTCGAACACTGAAAAGATAAGGTTGGTTGTTGAAGGAGCTAAAGTGATGGGCACTGTGAAACCAGCCTTGATAGGAGTCTTTATGACACTTGAGACAGTAATCATCCATCATGAGGGTCGAAGCGGGGATGAAATTGCCTGTCGCCGTTCTGGCCATGGATGGTTCGAAGTATTGGGCCCCTTCCTTAGGGCCGACGACATTCCATTTGCGGGGGTCTTGTTTGTGCAGCAGCACCATGGCTCCCACAACAAGAGCCACGGCACCGGCCCAGCTCAATCCCAGTTTCCAACGAATCTTGGGTCCCGCGAGGCGGTGTAGCACAAACAACCACGCTGCCAGTAACGGGGTGATCACGTGTGCCCAATAGGAAAGCGTGCGAGCGGGACCTGCCAATTTGAACGAGCCGATGCGGGTGAGAGCGATTCCAGTGAAGAGCAGAATCAGGGTGACTGCGAAGAGAACATATCCGACCCGGACCGCCCGTCGGTTGGGTCGGTCATGCGAATTGATCATGTGTCCGATACCAAAAACAATGGCCGGAAGCACGAGAAGGAGACCCAAAATCAAGTGCGCCAAGAACATGATCTGGTAGAAGTAGTTCTGGTAAACTTGCTTCGTCGTCCATTCCAGAAAAGTGATGCTACTCAGATAAACGGAATTGGCCCCGAGTGCTGCGAAGAGCGTTAAACAGATGGACAGCAGGACACGCAGGCGTGGACCGACCGCCCTGACGTATTTGCGCTTAGGAGTTGGCTGGGCTTCGGTAGGGCTCATGGCGATCACAACGAATCCGAGGGGGCGTAGCTACTCCACTGAATTCCTGTATTCTACAACCAGATGATTAGGGTTGTAGATTGGTTCTCCACATTTTTTGGGGTGAAGTGGCTTATTTTGAGGGTCGTTGTGCGAAAAAAAGAGGTAAAAATAAACTCAAGCGGTCAATCCAAGATCCTGATAGATCGCGTTGTTGATTGAATTGCTCCTGAGTTGATGGATTCGTTCGCCCGGACGTCCATTACAAATCCACGCCACGACCAACCCATGGGCTGGATCAGCAAAAGCGCATGCACACTGGTTACCACTGTGACCAAATGTCTCAGCGGAGGCGTGGGACCCGTAGGTGTAGCCGGGGTGCACCGGAAGTGGAGTGGGTGGTTGGATCAAAAAGCCATAACCCCAATCAATTGTTCCTAGGAGGGTGTGATCGTACATCCCAGATCGTTGCCGCGTTGTAACGCGGTTAATCATCGAAGTGGAGGGTAGGGGAGAAGGGTTAGGGCCATAGCCGAGCAACGCCTCGTAGAAGCGGCCAAGGTCGCTGATGGGACCACGGATGTTGCTCCCCGGTCGTGCCCGTTGGGTATAGGCCGGATTGTTCCAATTCGAGTGAGGCTGTTGCTTCCCTGCAAAGGTGTCGTAGAGCAAACAGAGCGAACCCAGCGGCTTGGTGTGGTCAGAATCTGGGAAACTTAAAAACGTTTGAGACATACCCAAGGGGCGTGTCAGTTGATCACGGATAAAATCCGCGAAAGGTTTCCCGGAAAGGCGTTGAATGATTTCACCGAGGAGATACCAGCTACCGGCGATGTGGTAGCCGGCTTTTTGTCCTGGAATCCAATTGTCGTCAAGTCGGGTAGCGCAGATTGCATGGATCATTGCATCCCAATCTAGGGTTTCATCAATGCTATCGGCGGCACGAATCCCTCCTGTATGGGTGAGCAGATGGTGGATTGTAATGGACTCTTTTCCCTCGACCCCGAATTCGGGAATAACGTCGCACACCCGAGAATCTGTAGAAATCCCCTGCTGTTCTAGGAGGAGTGCCAAACCGATCGCCGTGAGTGGTTTCCCCGCCGAAAGCCAAAGCAAGAGGTCGTTAGTTTCTTGGGGTTTTCCCGGGGCACTTTCGCCAACGGCTACCGAAATCTGGGTTTGTCCACGGAGAGAAACATAGAGTTGCCCACCCAGATGCCAGCCATTTTTGATGCCCTGATCGAAAACTTGCAGAGTAGATGAAAACGTTGGATCTCCTCGCGACATGATTGGAAGCTAAACTGTCAACAACACGGGTAACAACAGAAAAGGCACCCGTTGAAGGGTGCCTCTCCCGTTGATGATTTGTGGAGTTACGCTTTTTTCGTTTCGGCAATACTGACGGTTTTGTAGCCGCCGATCGCCTTGAAGTAGAGGAACAACCCTAGGTAAATCGCCGCCATGACGGCTGGAATGAAAGCGTCGGCCTTCAATGTGTTGCGATCCCCAGTGATGCTCGCTTCATGCACTGTTTTTTCGGTTGGGGTTAGTTTAGCTAGAGCAGCCGAGCTGTCCAAATTGCCAGCCTTCGCGAGTTCTGCGCGGGCTCCGTTGAGTTTTTCTTGAACTGCACCCAATTTCTTTCCATCCAAACCGGTAGCGGCGGAGAAGAAAAGGAATGTGCTTGGTTTTTCAGCTTTATACTCAGCGAATGCGGTTGCATCAGCTTTCAGAAGAGCTTCCCCGGAGAAGCGATCCTTCGCGTAACCCAGACCGGGTGAACCAAACAGACCGGCACTCATCATGCCGATACCACCCATGATGGAAATTGCCACCGCTCCTGTGCGCGGAAAGCGATCTGAAGCAACCGCCAACATCGTTGGCCAGAAGAAGGTTTTGGAGATTCCGTAAACGGTGAGTGCCAGCAACGCCGAGGCAAAGGTAGTAATTCCGCTGGCCATATTGAGGCCGATGAAACCGAGGACTGCACAGATGAGAAGGATGCCGATTGGTTTGAGACCCAGCTTGGTTTCGATGAAATGAGCACAGAAACGGAGAAGGAACATTGTCAGAGAAGTGAATACGAAGAGAATTTTTCCTTCGCTGGATGTCAGGATGTTGCCGGTGATGTTTTGGATCCAACCGTCAGTTCCCAATTCGACCGTTCCGACCATGGCATGCACGACGAATAGGACGAAGAGAAGGATAGCACCAAGAGAGAACCTTGTGGCGAAAGCAACCACACCCAGCAAAGCTAACCCGACGATGATAGTGAGATTGTTGGTTAACCCGAATGTGCCTTGGAAAAACAGTGCTAACAAGGTGCAGGCTACTGCACCACCGAGGATTCCGACATCCTTCAACATATCGCCAAGACCAAGACCACTTTGTGAGGCCTCAGATTTTGGAAACTTTTGGCCAAAGAACATGAACCCGTAAAGGACTGTGGGGAGAAGGAAAAGACCGAGTTGAACCTTCCAAGACATGTTGTAGTGGTCGTCGAGAATCCACCCTAAGATACCGCCGACAACCAAACCGCCCGGCCAGCTTGCGTGGAGAATGTTCAAGTAATGGGTGCGGTTTTTTGGAAACAGCGTGGCCACTAGAGGATTCGCAACTGCTTCCAACGTTCCGTTGGCAACTGCGAAGATAAAAGTTCCCCAGAAAAGGAAATTGTAAGCCGTCATTTTATCCATGCCTTTGTTGGCACCGAAGGTGACAAACGCGGATAAGATATGGAACAGGAACGCCAACACGACGAGTTTTCCGTAACCGATTTTATCTACGATAATACCGCCGATGATGATTCCGAAGCAAAAGCCAGTGAAGCCAGCCCCGCCGATGACGCCTAATTCTCCTGCTGTGAAGCCGAAATCGCGGCCCCAATTGTCGAGGATTCCGCCGCGGATCGCAAATCCGACACCTGCAGCGAAGATCGCAAGAAAGCCTGCCCAAAGCAGGCGTTTTGCATTTGATGCAATACCGTTTTCCATAGTCATTTATTGGTTTATGTTAAGGGTTAATTTAGCTTCGAAAATCTGGGATTTTGACCAGTTCACCCCCACGCAGGGCTGATTCATGGGCGCAAATTCCGCACATGGTCCAATTCACGGATTGGTAGACATCAGGGAAGGAGGCGCGTCCTTCGACGATGCTGCTTAAGAACTCGTGGGCGAGGTGGGGATGGGATCCACCGTGACCACCCCCTTGGATAAAGGAGAGGTGCTGGTGTTCATCGGCGTCGTAGACACCTTTGGTGGTGAACCGTTGGATCGGCTCGGGGAGCAGATGGGCGTAGTCAGG
>SXQI01000264.1 GCA_005793025.1 Verrucomicrobiales bacterium | reverse complement strand
GAAAACTCCGCATCCGACCAACGGCCGTGCGACGATCATGGATGATCCCGGCACATGGTTTGGTTTTGAACAGGAATATTTTCTTTATAAGGATGGAGTTCCGCTAGGATTTCCGAGCGGCGGTTTTCCGGCTCCCCAAGGCAAGTATTACACGGGTGTGGGTTATGAAAACGTGGGGGAGATGGCTCGCGAGATTGTGGATACGCACTTGGAGTTGTGTCTTGAAGCGGGGATCAACCATGAAGGGATCAACGCTGAAGTTGCCAAGGGTCAGTGGGAGTTCCAAATCTTCGGCAAAGGTTCTAAGACTGCTGCGGATCAGGTCTGGATGGCTCGCTACCTCTTGATGAGGCTCACCGAGAGTTATCAAGTGCAAGTCGTGTGGCACTGCAAGCCATTGGGAGTTGATGTCGATTGGAACGGATCGGGTATGCACGCTAATTTCTCGACAACGCACATGCGTGAGGTCGGTGGCAAAGCTTACTTTGAAAAATTGATGGCTGCGTTCGATCTCTACAAGAACGAGCACATTGCGGTTTACGGCCCCGATAATCATCTGCGTTTGACTGGTCTGCACGAAACCCAGTCGATTGATAAATTTAATTACGGGATTGCAAACCGAGGTGCCTCGGTGCGTGTGCCGCACAGTTTTGTGAACGCGGGCTACAAAGGTTACTTGGAAGATCGCCGACCAAATTCTGCTGGGGATCCCTACAAGATCGCTGGTCGAATTCTCCAGACCATTGCGACTGTTCCGACGGTCTAATCGGTTGGATTCAGTTCACCAATACAATCCGAAAGCAACGGCGCGAACCCGCAAGGTTCGCGCCGTTTGCCTTGTTGCGTTTTGGACAGTGTGATGAAGGTATTGCGTTGCCAAAGGTAAGGACCGTTCTTAGCATCTGCGCATCGTCAGGAACCCCGAAACTGACGTTGCCTCATGCCGGAAAACACAGTTCAACTTGAGATTTTTGAAGGTCCGCTCGATCTGCTTCTTTATCTAGTGAAAAAGGAGGAGGTGGATATTTACGAGGTGAATCTGACCCGAATCGCAACGCAATTTATCGATTTCATCGAGCAAATGCGTTCGCTTGATTTGGATATTGCTGGAGAATTCCTCGTGATGGCATCCACCCTGATGTACATCAAGAGCCGGGAGTTGCTACCTGTGGACAAGCAGGCACTTGTTGAGGATGAGGATGATGAAGATGATCCACGCTGGGATTTGATTCGCCAGTTGGTGGAATATAAAAAATTCAAGGACGCCGCTGGCCAACTTCAGGTGAAGGAGGCGTTACAGGAAGATATTTTTGCACGGGTTCCAGGCAAGCCTGAGTTCGAAAGGGAGGAGAGTCCTCGGCATCCGAATCTTTCAATCTTCGAAATCATCGGTGCGGTGAGTTCGATTTTAAAGCGTTATCATCAGCGTGAGGAATCTCGGGACGTTTTCGCGGATCGATGGACGGTGAGCGAGAAAATCGAGAACATTGTTTTGGTTCTAAAAACAAAAGCGGTGCTGCAATTCTCGGAGCTGTTTGGTCAAACCACGAGTCGGGTGGAGGTCGTTGTGACGTTCCTCGCATTGCTTGAATTGATGAGGCTCAAACAGATTCGTGTGACTCAATCGGAACCTTTCAGCGAAATCGAGATTACGGAAGCACCCCGAGAAGATTTCGCGACCACTAAGATCGAAGAACCGACACCACCGTCGGACATTGGGACCGCGATTCCGATCGTGCAACCACCACTTTTCCCTCTCTGAATGCCATGGAATTGAAATCGATTATCGAGTCTATCTTGTTCTCGTCACAGAAACCGCTGACGGTGAGGGAACTGCGTGAAGTGCTTTCTGTGACGGCTGATAAATCAGACGATATTTTCATCAACAGTTTAAAGAAAACTAAGGATGAGGAGTTGCAACAAGTGTTGGCGGAATTGGAGACTGAACACAGCCTTTTGGGGCGAAGCTTTCGGTTAGCTTGTGTGGCTGGCGCGTGGCAGTTCGTGAACCAACCGGAGCATGCTCCTTGGCTGAAAACTCTATTTGGAGAAAAAATCCGACCGCCGAGACTTTCTCAAGCTGGTCTGGAAACATTGGCAATCATTGCTTATCGACAACCCGTTACCCGAGCGGAGATCGAACAAATCCGTGGGGTGGCTGTTGATGGAGTGATGCAAACGATGTTGGATCGTGGATTGATCGAAAATGCAGGTCGTGCCGAAGTAATTGGGCGTCCGATGACCTATCGAACCACTGTCGATTTTCTTGAGTATTTTGGTCTCAAGAATCTGGAGGATTTACCTTCAGCCGACGAGTTGCGCCGAATCCCAGTGACCAAACCAAAAACCTTAGTTACTGCCGACGCGGTAGGCACTGGAGAAGTAGCGAACGCCGAGGTGGTGGTTGAAACTGAGAAGGAAACGACGGATTTACCTGCAGAACAATCTTGTGAGGAAGAACCTAAAGCATGAGCCTTTTGGAACATCGCAAAGCAATAGACGCGCTTGATCAGGAGATTGTGAAACTCCTGAACAAACGGACAGAGCATGTTCTCGAGATCGGAGCGATTAAGCTGAAGGCTGGGGAGGAGATTTATGCTCCGCATCGCGAACTCGCGGTCCTTCGTCGGATTTGCAAGTTGAATCAAGGTCCGATTACCGATGATTCGCTCCGTGCGATTTATCGAGAGATTATGTCGAGTGCTTTGTCATTGGAGAAAACGATGACCATCGCGTATCTCGGGCCGGAAGCCACATTTACTCATCAAGCAGCGATCCACAAATTTGGATCCAGCCTGAGCTACTCGGCACACAAAACAATTGCGGAAGTTTTTAATGAGGTTGCCTGTGGTCGTGCTGATTACGGGGTTGTGCCTGTGGAAAACAGCACCGAAGGGGTTGTTACCCACACACTTGATATGTTTGTGGACAGCGATTTGAAGATCGTGGCGCAAATCGTCCTGTCGATCCAACAATGTTTGATTGGCAAAGAAGAGTTGTCAGAGATTCGAAAACTTTTTACGCATCCTCAACCCTTGGGCCAGTGTAGGCACTGGTTGCAGGCGAATCTGCCCGAGGTGGAGATTATTGAAGCGTCTTCAACCACTCGGGCTGCTGAATTGGCAGCAGCGACACCTAAGTCTGCCGCCATCGCAAGCGCACTCGCGGCAGAGCGTTATCGACTGAGAATTCTCGAACAGGAGATCCAAGATAATCCCAACAATGCCACTAGGTTTCTCGTTCTGGGACGCCAATGTGCTCCACCTACAACTCAGGATCGGACTAGTCTGATGCTGAGTATCAATCATGAAGTAGGGGCGTTGCATCGAGCGTTGGCACCGTTTCGTCGTTACCGATTGAATATGACAAAAATCGAATCTCGCCCCAACAAGCGTAAAGCATGGGAGTATTTTTTCTTTGTCGATTGCGATGGGCATATTCTCGGAAAGAAACTTGCGAAGGCGGTGGAAGAAATTACCAAGGAATGTAATTTCCTCAAAGTTCTTGGGTCCTACCCCAACACAGACTAGAGGAATCCGAACTTAATAAACACGCGCTTCGCAGCGTTTCGAGATGCCATTTGTTTGATTTTTCATGAATCCACTAAAATTCGGAGGGAATGTCGTCATTGGGTTGTCGATTCTGTTTTTGGTGACCTTGGCTCCAGTAGCCCGGGCTCAATCTACGCCGACTGGGAAGGTTCCTGACACACAGAAGGAGTCGGACTGGGTCGATGGGCGTTGGAATCAAACTGATTTGGGGAGGTTTCATAGCTCAGTTCTCCCGTTGTCCAATGGGGTAATTGCAAAAGGCCTATCGGTGCGTGTTGGGGAGAAAGCTACAGTCGTTTATGATACCGAAACGGCGACACTGCGTGGTGGTTGGACGGGAGGGTTTCTCAAGTTTAGACCGGGCCGTTACGGGCTGATTGATTCACCACTTCCCGATGGGGAAGTGGCATTTATTTCACAACCCGCTCCAAGTTGGGGAGAGCTTCCGGTTCGGTGGGGTGGGTTAAGAACCCACGGAGACAGAGTGGTTCTCGATTATACTGTGGATGAGGTTCAAGTTTCTGAGTCCCCTTGGCATGGACGGGCGGGGGAGAGGGAAGTTTTTGTCCGGACGATGGAGTTTTCTGCCCATCCAAAACCGTTAGCTATGACCTTGTGGGGGAGCGGTGGACGCAAATTTTCGTCGGAGAACAGGGAAGGGATCAGTTTCTCTATGTTGCGGAAGGATGGCCTTGTGATGGTCGCGGCGACGATGGGAAATAGTGAGGCAACTTGGGTTTTCGAGAATGAGTTGGTAAAATTACAACTGGGGCCCCGATCGGCTGGGAGTTCATTAAAGATTTGTTGGGGAACTTTCGTTGAATCAGATCTGCCGCTGTTTTACTCATGGTTGCAAGCCAGCAAAGTGCCTGAGGGATTGGACGCCCTCAAGAAACCCGGAGTAGTTCATTGGCCTGCGATCACGACACGTGGACAACGAAGTCTGGCTTCTGAGGCATACGTGATCGACACACTCACGGTGCCCTATGAGAATCCTTGGAAGGCTTTGATGTTCACTTCGGGCGTAGGATTTTTACCAGATGGGCGCGCGGTGGTGTCCACGATTCACGGAGATGTCTGGCTTGTGTCTGGAATCGATGAAGCTCTCGAAAGATTGGTTTGGAAACGATTTGCAACCGGACTTTTTCAACCCCTCGGTTTGACGGTTCGAGATGGTGAGATTTTTGTTCTGGGTCGAGATCAGATCACAAGGTTGCATGATCAAAATGGCGATGGAGAGGCTGACTTTTACGAAAATTATTTCAACGGCATCCACACATCGACTGGGGGGCACGATTATGTAACAAGTTTGGAGAAAGACGATGCGGGGAATCTGTATTATGTGGATCCAGACGGGGTTCATCGCGTTTCAGCAGATGGGCGATCAAAGGAAACTCTCGCGACGGGTTGGAGGAATCCGAATGGAATGGGGGTAAGTCCGGACGGAAAAATCATCACCGTCGCTCCACAACAGGGGACATGGACACCATCGAGCCTCCTTGCCGAAGCAAAAGTGGGAGGATGGTACGGCTTTGGAGGGCCGAAACCAGCACCCGGAAGATCACTCGGGTATGACCTTCCGCTTTGCTGGATCCCGCATCGCGTGGACAATTCGAGCGGCAGCCAAGTTTGGGTCACCAGCGACAAATGGGGGCCGTTACAAAACCAAATGCTCCATTTTTCTTTCGGGCGATGTTCCCAGTTTCTAGTCATGCGCGAGGTGGTGGACGGTGTTGCACAGGGTGCGATTACCCAGATTCCCGGACGATTCCTCTCTGGAGCGATGCGGGCGACGTTCAACCCAAAGGATGGACAGATGTATGTGGCAGGATCGACGGGTTGGCAAAGCAGTGCGGCACGGGATGGCTCGCTGCAGCGTGTTCGATACACAGGTAAGCAGACGCTACTGCCTATTGAAGTCCACGCAAAAACAAATGGACTTCAGATCAAGTTCAGCGGTCCATTGGATCGCACGACAGCCGAGGATGCAGGTAGCTTCGCGTATTCGCACTGGAATTATCGTTACACAAAAGAATACGGATCAGCTGACTACTCGGTGACCAATCCCGAGAAGGAGGGCCGCGATACGCTGGATATCAAGACCGCCAAATTACTGCCCGACGGTCGAAGTGTGTTTGTCGAGATTCCAAATATACGGACGGTGATGCAGTGGGAACTGAAATATAGTCTGAATGCTGCCACTGGAACCGCGAGCGTCGGACAAGTCTATGGGACGATTCACAGGTTCCCTAGCGGTGCCAGTAATCCCTGAATTTGTGCCTGAACGATGCTGAAAACATCTTCCATTGACAAGGGGTAGCACAATTGTTTTGCTGTGACCTAATCACTGTTGAATCGCAACCTTATGAACATTCCAGTTTTCCTGAAACACTCGAAGCTCGGCTTGATGGTGTGTGCGTTAATGGGTTGCTCACCGACCCCAGATTTATCTCTCCCTCGGTGGTCCGCGACTGATCCCGTGAATCCGTTGGGAACCAATGGGGTGGTATTGCCGGTAAACCAAATTGTAACACCAGCAGGACGACAAGTGGAGTTGCCGGGACTCCGACCCCAAGCGATTGCTCTTAGTCCCGATGGCCGTTCGGTTGCTGTGACCGGGAAAACCTCCGAGGTCGTCATTATCGATCCGGAAAGCGGGGAAATTCGTCAGCGTGTGGCCCTTCCACCGGAGGGAATCACGACAGCAGATCCAGCAGTTTCCTCGCACCTCTTGAAGCCGGACACGGAAGGGCAAGTGAGCTACACGGGATTGGTTTTTGCTCCGGACGGAAAGTCCCTCTATCTGGCGAACGTCAACGGAAGCATCAAGGTGTTTTCGGTAGGTTCGGATCAACGTGTGACACCATCGCACACCATTGCTTTGCCTGGAGTCCCTGCATTAATGCGCAAGAAGAATATTCCATCGGGCTTAATCATTTCCCCTGACGGCCAGAGGCTTTACGTGGTGCTCAATTTGTCGAACCAACTGTTGGAGATCGAAATTCCCTCCGGAAAGATCCTTCGGGAATTTGAAGTGGGGAATGCACCTTACGACGTGGTTTTGGTAGGGACTAAAGCGTATGTGAGCAATTGGGGTGGGCGACGCGTTGAAGCAGGAGTGTTGACAGGACCTATTGGAATCGGTGCTCGGGTGCGAGTGGATCCAGTGCGACACATTGCGAACGAAGGTTCGGTGAGTGTTATCGACCTAAGCAAAGGCCTAGTCACTGGAGAGGTCATGGTCGGATTGCATGCTTCAGCATTGGCGGTGGCTCCTAGTGGAAAACATGTGGTTGTTGCAAATGCGAACAGTGACAACCTCAGTGTGATTGACACCAAAACAGATCGGGTCATCGAAACAATTTCGATGAAATGGGCCGAAGGTGACCCCTTTGGTGCCAGTCCTAATGCTCTCGTTTTCGACAGTAGTGGCCGTGAACTTTATGTCTGCAACGGGACTCAGAATGCCATCGGCTCAGTCCTTTTCCGACCCGGGCGGTCTAAATTAACTGGGCTGATCCCCACCGGCTGGTATCCCGGAGCCATTGTATTTGATCAGTCACGCGACTCCCTTTATGTCGCGAACATCAAGGGTTGGGGGTCCGGACGACGGCCGAAATCTGGGGAGCCTGCGAAGTTCCAAACACACCAGTATTTTGGGACGGTTTCACTTCTCAAAAAACCTGTGCCGGCTCAACTGAAGAATTATACAAAGCTGGTTCACCACAACTATCGACGAGCTGTTGTCGAGGCATCGCAACTACCTCCGAGACCGGGAATCGCAGCGGTCGCAGTGCCAGAACGGGTGGGAGAACCATCACTGATCAATCATGTGGTGTATATCATCAAGGAAAACCGAACTTACGATCAGGTTTTCGGGGATCTCCCTCAAGGCAATGGCAACGCGGAACTGTGCGCGTTTGGAGAGAAATTCACCCCCAACCAACATAAGCTTGTGCGGGAATTTGTCTTGTTGGATAACACCTATTGCTCAGGGATTTTGAGCGCGGATGGCCATCAATGGGCGACGACGGCTTTTGCGACAGATGTGATGGAAAAATCGTTTGCAGGTTTTCCAAGGAGTTACCCGGACGGAATGGAGGACGCTGATGTGGATGCGCTAGCCTATGCACCCTCTGGATTTATTTGGGATAACGTGCTGGCCCATAACAAAACGCTTCGCATCTATGGCGAGTTTGCTACGAGCACCTGTGGATGGACCGACACGAACCGAGTGGGATCCCCACAATTCGCCGATTACTACCGCGATTTCAAACAGAAAACCGGACTGACTAGAGTTAGTTCGCGTCCGTCCATTGAATCCATTCGAGGAGTGCTCGCGACGAACACGGTCGGTTGGGATATGGATGTGCCGGATGTGATTCGTGCTGCACGTTTTATCGAGGATCTTAAGGAGTTCGAGAAAAAAGGGGAGATGCCCAATTTAATCATCATCTGCCTTCCCAATGATCACACCTCCGGGACGAGTGCAGGCAAGCCGACTCCGGGAGCTTATGTAGCGGATAATGATCTGGCGATGGGTCAAATTGTAGAAGCCTTGAGTAAGAGTATTTTTTGGAAGGACTCATGTGTTTTTGCGATCGAGGATGATCCTCAAGACGGTTGGGATCATGTGACGGGTTATCGAACCACGGCTTACGTTGCGAGTCCTTATACGAAGCGTGGAGCTGTCGTGAGTGTCAACTACGCCCAACCCAGTCTCCTGCGAACGATGGAATTGATGCTCGGTTTGCCGCCAATGAACCAGATGGATGCGGGTGCTAGGCCGATGAGGGAATGTTTTACCGACAAGCCAAATTTTGCGCCATTCAATACGGTGACCAACAACATTTCACTCGATGAGGTTAACCCACCCGCGCACACACTCCATGATTCCTTACAGCGTCGGTATGCAGAAGCCTCTGCGAAGCTCAATTTCCGGGAGATTGATCGGTGTCCCGAGGATCTTTTGAACCGAATTCTCTGGCATGCACAGAAAGGATCAAAAGCCAAGTATCCTGCGTGGGCCGTTCACGAAGTGGATGATGATGACGATTAGGATTCGTGAAAAACCTCGTATTGATTTATGAGATCAGTCTTTGATTACCTAAAAGCGCAGAACACCCGATTCATCAGGGATCTCTGCGATTATGTAAGTATCCCGAGCGTTTCGGCTCAACCGAGCCATGCGTCAGACATGCAGCGGGCAGCGGAATGGATCCGAGATCATGCCCGAGGGATCGGGTTGGAGGCTGATCTTCATGTCACTCCGGGTAATCCGATCATGGTGGCGAGAACCCCTCGGAAAGCTGGGAAAGGTCGACCGCACTATCTCGTCTATGGGCATTACGATGTCCAGCCGCCTGAACCATTCGAGCTTTGGAAAACTCCGCCGTTCGAACCTACCCAACGAGGTCGATCGCTTTTCGGCCGAGGTGCAAGCGATAACAAAGGCCAACACGTGGCTCATCTCAACGCGGTAGAAGCCTATCTCAAGACAGGCACTGAGTTGCCGTGCGACCTGACGTTCCTCATCGAAGGGGAAGAGGAAATTGGATCGAACCATCTCGCAGCGTTTTTGAAGGCGAAAAAGAAGGAATTAAAATGTGATGGGGTGGTTATTTCCGATACCGGAATCCCGAGCCTGAAACAACCCGCATTGACTTGCGCTCTACGAGGAATTGTAGCTTTCGAACTCAAAGTCTTGGGGCCAAATCGTGATTTGCATTCAGGTTTGTTCGGAGGTTCGGTGGATAATCCTGCGATGGTGCTTTGCCAACTCCTCGCTCAGCTTCGCGATGATGTGGGACACATCACCATTCCGGGATTCTACGATGAGGTGGTCGATCTGACACCGACGGAACGCCGAGGGTTGGCTCGACTTCCCTTTGACGCGAAAAAGGAAGCCAAGTTTTTAGGTGTTCCGAAGTTGATGGGTGAAAAGGGATTCACTGCATTGGAACAACGAGGAACGCGTCCAACGTTAGAAATCAACGGTTTGACGAGTGGTTACCAAGGTGCGGGGAGCAAGACCATCATACCGAGCTGGGCCAGTGCGAAAGTCACCTGTCGATTGGTTCCCGATCAGAAACCTGAAGTAGTCCGGAAAAGGATACTCAAACATTTAAGCGACATTTGTCCCGCGACCGTCAAACTTCAGATCACTCCGGCGCATGGCGGCGAACCTTACTTGGTTTCTCCTGATAGCAATCAGGCAAAAGCTGCGTTGCGCGCGTTGAGGATTGCCTTCGGCCATGAGCCCGTTCTTCTACGCGAAGGAGGATCGATTCCAATTGTGAATGACTTCAAGAGAATCCTAGGGGTGGACACGCTCCTGCTCGGGCTTGCGCTGCCGGATGACAACGCCCATTCACCCAACGAAAAATTCGATCTAGATTGTTTCGCTAAAGGGATGAAGATGGGAGCGTTGCTCTGGCAAGAACTTGGGTCCATCTAGCGGGACTTAAGTTTTGAAGGACTGTATCAGACAGTGCGCATCTGGATCGCGACCTGAATCATGCCGTTTTCCGTGGGAGGATCGATATAAAGGGACGTATCGTCGTCTGGAGTGGTGGTCAATAGGAGTGACAATTGTTGAGCAGTGGAATCCGCTGTGAG
>SXQI01000263.1 GCA_005793025.1 Verrucomicrobiales bacterium | reverse complement strand
GTGAAACCTTATGAAGAAAAACTCCCTTAAATTGGCGGTTGTCTTTTGCTTGTGTTCATTGGTTCCTTGGGAAGACTTACGGGCTGAGGTGAACAAGACCGAAGAAGTCGCTCCGGGAGTTTTCTTTCACGAAGGTGATGTCGGTCGTCGAGGGCACTGCAATAATGGGTGGATCGTGTTCGATGATTTCGTCCTCGTTGTTGATGCCAATTTTCCGTCGGGAGCCAAGGACGTTATTCCCAAGATTAGAGCCATCACGGATAAACCGATCCGATTTGCATTTGATACGCATCATCACGGGGATCACGCTTATGGGAACCAAGTTTGGTTTGAGAACGGGGCAACCGTTGTCGCGCACGAGGGGGTTCTGGCTGAAATGAAGAAACATGAGACGGGGTTTTTCGGAGGAGCTGCAGGGAGATGGGAAGATACTGCCAAAAATCGGGAGGATGTGGCAGCAAGCAAACTGAAACCGCCAACGCTCCTTTTTCGAAAGGAAATGATTTTCGATGATGGGAAGCATCGGGTGGAGTTGCTTCATTTCGGCACGGCTCACACTCGGGGTGACGGATTCGCTTGGTTGCCGAAGGAACGAATATTATTCACCGGGGATGCTTGCGTCAACGGGCCCTACAATTTCACTGGTGATGGCAACATCGAGCAATGGATCAAGACCCTCGGATCTGTTCAGGAGTTAGGTCCGGTTCGCATATGCCCCGGCCATGGCCCTATGGGGGATAAATCAGTTTTAGAGGATCAAATACAGTTTTTCAGCGTTCTGAGAGCTGAGGTTAAAAAAATGATCGATGCCGGCAAAAGTGCTGCTCAGGTCAAGGGGCTGATGGAAACTGTTAAAACAACGGTGAAAACTCAAGACCGTTTACAGCGGTATGTGGGAACATTTTTCCCGGCCCAATATGAACAAGCTTATGTCGAGATGGGAGGCACTCCGTTTGAACAGAAAACAGTGGGAACAACTCCTCAGAAACCAAAGGATCGTGCGGTAGTTCTTGGCAAGGTGCAGCCATGATTCTTGTTTTAGCGTTGTATAAACTCCAAGAGATCTGCCATTCCTGAAGGATCAAGTCCAGCTTCGAGGCTCATGGGCATGAGGGATTCGTTTCGTACTCTGAGTGTCTTGATTTGGTTCCGCTGCAGGACTGTCTCCAAACCGCTGGGGAGGCGTAGGGTAATTGTTTTTTCCGTTTCTGAGCCGATGATCCCGAGGTGGGTTTCATCATCTTGGAGGATGGCTTCAATCGATTGAAAACGGGCGGCAATTTCGCGATTGGGGTCGATGATGCTAGTAAGTATGACCTCCTTCGGGGTCGATTTTACCCCCGCCAGATCAGGCCCGAGAGCTGAACCGATCTCCTTAAAACGATGGCAGGAAGCACAACGTTCCTCAAAAATGGTTCGCCCCTTAGCCGCATCGCCCTTCATGGAGAGCGATGAAGCGTATTCCTTGTAGATCGCTGGTTGTTTGCCTTCGGGTGACTGACGATTCTCAGATTGATAACGCCGCCGAGCGTCCGCAATGAGAGAAAGTTCGGTTATCGATAGATTCGGGGCAGGGGACTTTGTCTCTAGCGTTTGAGTGAATAGTTTAAACTTTTCTGGACGCCTCAGAAAAGGTTCGATGGCAACAAGGCGAATCTTCGGATCGAACGAGAACAAATGTTCTAGTAGTAACGCGGAACTCGCAGGTTCACCCATTTGATGCAGAGTGAGAGTCACTGCGGTCAGGCATTCCGAAGGGAGATTATTCCTTAGCAGATCCCGTAGCAGCGGTTCGATGCGATCCCAACTTTCAAAAGCTAGCATTCGAATTGCAGTTACTCGCAACCCAGCAGGGGCGGAGACATCAGCAGCGATCGTCTTGGCTTGGTTTAGGATGGGTGTCCCTAGGATCATCTCTCTCGCAAGGGTAGGTGAGCTTGCGGTGAGCAGGTTGAGTGTCAGGGGTAGCGAATCGCTCAGCGGGAGATTCATGGGTAGGTGTGCCACAAGTTCCTTGATTTGATCCGGGCTGGTGTTGGCAGCCGCGATGGGTGCAAGTTTCCTAGCCAACTGAACATGCTTTGAGGTTCGCTCCGGGTGGGCTAGGAGGTTGGATAGCAAACGATCCGCGCAGCGATGCGATGACATTAGCACGGCGTTGTGAATCCATGGGTCACCCCAATCACGTTCCAACAATCGAGTGATGGATTGCTCCGCTTGAAGGCGTGGGAAAAACGAAGTGGAAAGGGCCAGTTGATGCCTCACCTTGGGATCAGGATCGGTGCTGAGCGAGATTAAAGAATCTAACAGTTCTTCAGAGGGTGGGTTTGATTCCATGAGAGTTTCCGAAACCTTAATCCCGTGGAGTCGCACAGCGGCGTGAACATCGTAAAGTGCGGCTTTGACCTCCTGCTGGGAAAGGTCTCGAAGGTTCGCAAGAAGTTGGAGTGCATGGATTTTCCCCCATGGTGTTTTGGCCCGTGTGAAGAATTGATGCAAATGGGAAACGGTATCGCTCCGGAGTTTCTCGATGATCAATCGAGAGGCGGTATCGCGATGCCAGCCATTAGGGTGGTCCAATAACGAAATGAGATCTGAAAAGGAGACTCGACCCGGGAATGCTGGCGCCTTGTAAGTGTAATCCTTTCGTGTGATCCGGTAGAATCGACCACGATCATTGCCGCTATCGAGATCAACCAGTTTTTTAATCGGCTCCGGAAGACTCCAGGGGTGTTCGATGACCTCGCGATACATGTCAGCGACATAGAGATTTCCGTCCGGACCGTTGCCTAATTGCACGGGGCGAAACCAATTGTCACGTGAGGCGATAAACTCTCGGTTTAATTCATCGCTGGGACGGGCCGCTATCGGGATTCCGTTGGTGCTAAATAGTTTTTTGTGGTGAATTATATTCGCCCCACAATCGGCCACAAATAAATCTCCCACGAAGGACGAGCCCCATGCATCACCGCGAAAAATGGTGAGACCCGTCGCTCCAGAAAAGTAGCCTGAGACCCGACCCCCTCCTTCGAGCAGCCCGGGAGAGATCCCTTCCAGTCGCCATTTGGTGCGGATTACACGCCACCGTTCATCAGCACTAATGCGATAGATCTCAGCAGCCGGACCCTCCGATGCGATATCGATGGTTGGAGCCAAAGAAGGGGGCAACAAACTTCGGCTGGCGTAAATATCATCATAAAGCACCGCGCGGGCGTGGCTCGAATTGGAGCACACATATTTTTGTCCCCAGTTATCAAAGGCGAGGCCGTATTGTCCCCCACCTGATTCGGGACGAATCACACGGGTGACCGGGTCGAACGAGAAATCTCTAGTTCGAACGTCCACCAACGGCATTGAAGGCTGATGGGGATTGCTAATGGTGCCTCCGCTTCCGCCAGAAGCCCCATGGATTCGATTGTCGGGGCCCCAAGTAAGGCTGTTAAAAAGGGACTGAACATTTAGTTTCTCCTGAGCCACCCCGAACCCGGTGAACACAATCTCCCGCGAATCGGCGACTCCGTCTTGTTGTTTGTCTTTGAAGTAAAGCAAGTCCGGCGCAGCCGCGACGAAAACCCCACCGTCATAGCAGATGATTCCTGTCGGCCAAGCCAGATTCTCCGCGAAGATTGTCGATTTATCAAAAACTCCATCCCCATCCGTATCCTCTAATCGGCGGATTCGTCCGAGTTTTTCCTCTCGATGTTCCGAATAGTCCCTCATCTCAGCCACGAAAAGGCGACCGAACTCGTCAAAGCAAAAGGCGACTGGATCCACCACCAAAGGTTCAGCAGCAACTAAATCGACTCGAAACCCTTCTTTGACAACAAACCCACGCAACGATGCACTTGGCTCGGTTGCAGGTAGGCGAGGAAGGTCATTCGTGGAGAGGACTGGAAGCGACTGAGCCACAAGCCTTGAGCACAGAAGCAGGAGTAGCAGAATCGATTTCATGAGGGTAGGACTAATGTGACAATGGTCCCGAGTAGTTTCAAGTTCACAGTTATCGGTTGACGGGTAGGACAGTCTCTAATACTATAGTAAAACAGTCGAGATACTAAAGATTGAAAAGTTCACCCATCATTTTGCTTAAAAACGGTTCTCCAGAAAAGAGGCGTTCTCAAGCCATCCTTGCCATAGGAATCCAAGGAGCTACCTTCGGTGGCACCACCTAACGATGCGATCGTCCGATCCATTCAAACTGCAGATGACACCCCGTGTTGATTTCCCGACGATCGGAGTGTTCGGGTGGTTTGGAATCCGCGAGATGCGCGCATTGTTCCTGTGGAGCCTGTTTCTGCTGGTAGGGAGCTTTTCTATTCCCGCAAAAACAACCCAGTTACTCAATGTTTCTTACGATCCAACCCGAGAATTCTATGTAGAATTCAACACGGCTTTCGCGAAGGATTGGAAAACAAAAACTGGCGAAGAAGTGAGGATCGCTCAATCTCACGGAGGGTCGGGAAAGCAGGCTCGTGCTGTGATCGAAGGATTGGATGCAGATGTTGTCACCCTTGCATTGGGGTATGATATTGATGTGATTGCAAAATTCGGGAAGCTGCTGGAAAAGGATTGGCAAGGGAGGTTGCCAGAAAAAAGCTCGCCATACACTTCTACGGTCGTGTTTGTCGTCCGCTCCGGAAATCCGCATCGAATCCACGACTGGGCCGATTTGGCAAAGCCTGAGGTGGAAATCATTATGGCAAATCCGAAGACCTCGGGTGGGGCGCGATGGAACTATTTGGCTGCATACGGTGCCGCATTGAAGCGGCATCAAGGGGATGAGTCGGCTGCACGAAAGTTCCTTGAGCAATTTCTTAGCAATGTTCCTGTGTTCGATTCTGGGGCGCGTGGTGCGACGACGACATTTGTTCAAAGGTCGATAGGGGACGTGCTGGTGGCTTGGGAGAATGAGGCTCTGCTGATGCTAGCGGAAAATAAGTCAAAAAAACTCGAATTGATTCGGCCTGCTTGGAGCATTCTTGCCGAACCTCCTGTCGCTGTGGTGGATCGGATGGTGAAGAAGAGAGGAACGCAGGAGGTTGCTGAGGCGTATCTTAAATTTTTGTATTCCGAGATTGGCCAAGAACTTTGTGCAAAACACTACTTTAGACCGAGACTCGGGGCCGTATTGTCCCGCTTTCAGTCGAACTTTCCGTTGATGCAATTGTTCTCGGTGGATGAGATGTTTGGGGGTTGGGAGAATGCCCACAAACGACACTTTAGCGAGGGGGGAGTTTTTGACCAAATTTCCGCAGAGATTGCGGGTCGTTCGCGATGATGTCTCGGAAATACAATTCGATGCCGGGATTTAAACGAACCATGGGGTTCACGCTTTTCTATCTCGGTTTGCTGGTGCTGCTGCCCATCGGGGGGATGTTGTTCCGTGTGTTTGAAATGACATGGAGTGACTTTTGGCGTTTAGCCACGACCCCGAGAGCGTTAGCGGCCTATCGACTCAGTTTCGGTGCTTCGTTTCTAGCGGCCATGGTGAACGCAGTGTTTGGGACGCTTTTAGCTTGGGTGTTAGTGCGTTATCATTTCCCCGGAAAACGATGGGTGGATGCGTTGGTCGATGTGCCGTTTGCATTGCCCACTGCAGTCGCCGGGTTAACCTTGGCGAACCTGTTCAGTCCAAACGGTTGGCTCGGGCAATTCCTCGTCCCCATGGGAGTTAAAGGAGCCTACAGTCAATTGGGTGTGATACTGGCCCTCGTT
>SXQI01000262.1 GCA_005793025.1 Verrucomicrobiales bacterium | reverse complement strand
GATTCGATTACCACGTCACCTTTGTACCCCACGCCCTTCAGCGCGGCGATGATGGGCTTCCAATCGATATGATCATTGCCGGGAGTTCCGCGATCGCTTCCGCAGGCATGGAAATGAGCGAGCTGTTTACCGACCTTGCGAATGGTCTTAGCCTGATTTTTTTCCTCGATATTCATGTGGAATGTATCGAGGTGGATTTTCAACGCTGGACTTCCTACGTCCGCGATCATCTGTAACGCCTGATCGCCCGTGTTGATAAAATCCGTCTCGAACCTGTTCAGAGGTTCGAGGCAAATCGTTACTCCTTTTTTCTCGGCATACTTCGCTAGTTTCTTCAGGTGTTTCACCACCGTCTTCCACTGAGCTTTATACTCCTTTTTAGGCACGGCGTCTGCACGACCTACTTCGGAATAAACTGGACCAATGAGGCTTGGGCAACCCAGCACCACCATCTGATCGATCAGTCGAATCATGTATTCCATGGCAGCCAGTTGTTGCTCAGGGGTGCCGCGTAAATCGCGACCGCCACCCATGCAAGCACAGACCGACCCACAGACCAGCCCGTTCTTATCGAGTTCTGCTTTCACATGGGCAGGATCTATATGGGAGGGATCCTCCACGGGGATTTCCACGGTTTCAAACCCCCATTTCTTGAATTTCGGGAAAAGTGAAGTGCTCTCGTTCGTGAACGGAGAGGTGAACAAAAATGTATTAATGCCGAGTCTCATAATGCGTGAGCACAGGCTAACCAAGGGAACCCTTGTGTCAAAGGGAAATCATTATTCGAGGATTTGCATCAGAGAAAATGATATGGCAGGTTTGGGTTGGGATCCGCCTCGCGGGACGGTTCTACTACTTTATTCATGAAATTGAATCCACGAATCAAACGCCTCTCGGCTCCTCTCCTCGTAATGATGGTTTTACCAAGTGCCATTTCCGACGATGGGATTACTGTAGATAAACGCGGATTCACACTGTTCCGTCCGACTCCGGAACACCTCATGCGCGAGATGAGCACCGACCGACCAGACAAAACCGAGAGTCCTTATACGGTCGATGCGGGTCATTTCCAGTTTGAGACCGATCTAGTGAGTTTTTCCCGTGACAATGATAACTCGAGCGGGCTCGAAACTCGGGTAGATAGCTGGGCAGTAGTCCCTCTGAATTTCAAAGTTGGATTATGTAACCGCGTTGACCTCCAGACGGTGATCGAGCCTTATCAGCACACTCGTAGCCATCAAAAAGCCACAGGTGCCAAGATCCATGAATCTGGTTTTGGTGATATCACCAGCCGTTTGAAGGTTAACCTCTGGGGCAACGATGGAGGCCCAACTTCATTAGCTGTCATGCCTTTCTTAAAATTTCCCACTCATCAAAATCCGATTGGGAATCACCATCTCGATGGTGGCGTTATTTTTCCATTTGCGGTGGAACTGCCGGCTGGTTTTGGGCTCGGGTTGATGACGGAATTTGACTTTACTCAAGCCAGCGATGGAACCGGTGACGCGATGGAATTCATCAACACGATCACAGTGAGCCGCGATATTTTTGGGAAATTAGGAGGTTACGTGGAAGTCTTCACGTGCAAGAGTTCCGAGCGCAACGCGGAGTGGGTGGGAACGTTGGATTTTGGGTTTACCTACGGATTGACGAAAGACATCCAACTAGACGCTGGTGTCAACATTGGGCTGACCGACGCCGCCGACGACATCAACCCGTTTATCGGACTGTCCTATCGATTCTAAGTTCCGTTACAGCGGCCAATGACCTTCGACAATGGGCTTGGTAACCAGCAGACTAGGATCGATCACGACATGGCGAATTTTCTCTCGTTTCCATGTGTAGGTGATGTGAACCATTCGATCATTCCCTTGGATCACGGCCGGATAGGAGAATTCTGAGTCAGGATCACTTTCAAGTGTTAATGCGGCAGCCCAAAGATTTCCATCTTTCGAGACGGCTACATTCAACACATGGCGATTTTCTTCGGAATGGTTGTAGACCAACAGAGCGCGACCGTCCCGTAGCACAATTGCATCAATCGCGCTGTTGGGGTTGGGTAATTCGGTGCGAACGACGCGATGCCATTTGTAGCCCCGGTCGTCTGAAGTGGTGGTCAGAATGTTACCGCTTTTTCCACGGGAGAGAATTTGTAGCGGTTGGCCGGGCCAGTCGAGAATCGTGGGTTGGATAGCTCCGGCATCGAGGGGGTTATTAAGGGCTGCGGTACGCGTCCATGCACCCAGCGGGTTTTTTGTCCGTTCCATGTGGATGCGCCAGCCTTCATTTTCCGTGCTGGATCCGCACAAGATCGTTCCGTCAACCAGTTGGATGGGTTTGTTGCGAATGGGGCCGAAAATTCCTGTCGGAAGTCGTTTAGATTTGGACCACGTACGGCCGTTGTCATCGGATGTTTTCACAAGGCCCCACCATGACGATGGAGAAGGTCCTTCCTTATAGAAAAGATAGAGCGGGCCATCCTTGCCCCTGAACAGCACTGGGTTCCACGTGGGGAGACGTGAATTGTCCACCTCTCGAATCCCGTTGGCGACCTCGACAGGTTCGGACCAACCTTTGCCTTCATTCCGCGAGAGGTAAATGCTGACGTCGGGTGAGCGTTCTTTGATGCCGCCAAACCATGAAGCGAGCAACGTTTCTTGCGACTCGATAATCGTTGAGGCGTGGCTCGAGCGAGTAGGTGGGGTGTTCGCGACAAATTCGCTCAGGATCAAGCCGGGTTGTGTCGCAGGGGTTGTGACTGGTTGGGCCCAACTCGTGAGGCAACTGGCGACGACCAGTGCAAAAATTGATAATGTCCTCATTTTCTTCGAAAAGACTATCGAAACAATAAACACGGATCCAAGGGGTGGCAAGTGTCGCTCAGAGTTATTTCTGCGCCTTGGCCTGCTTGAGTAGGAGGCGCACATCGACTGCTTCCATTCCCGCTGCGATGATCGATTGCATCCCTAAGTCTGTGTCCTCGTAGCCTCGGCACTGGTGGGGTGCGATTCCGATGCGGCGCGCTGCTTCCAAGAAAATATCAGGAGCAGGCTTTTGATTTGTGACATCTTCGCTGGTCACAATGGCGTCGAACAAATGTCGGATACCCAGATGTATGAGCACTTGTTCGATAATGGGTTTTTGTCCTCCCGAAGCTACCGCCATAGGGATTTTGCCGTGAAACTCTCGGGCCACATTCACGACGACTTCGATGGGTTGCACCTGCGCGAGCATTGGCAAGTATTCATGCTCTTTTTCGGATGACACCGCGATCGGATCGAGATCAATATTTTGCTCACGGCTGAGCAACCTCAAAATGTCTCGAGACGGCACTCCACCCAATGCGTAGAACCGTTCTTCCGGGAAGTGAATCCCATGCCGGGTAGCGACCCGGTTCCAAGCGATCCAGTGCAATGGCATTGTGTCGGCCAATGTTCCATCACAATCAAAAACAATTCCCTGAATCATAAGCGGTCAAAGTTCCAAAGCGGCCAGTTTTTCTTTCAAATCATTCGCCATGAGCGGTTCGATCATTGCATCGATGGCCCCCTCGATGAAGGTCGGCAAATTATAAAGCGTAAGTTCGATCCGGTGGTCAGTAACTCGGTTTTGGTGGAAGTTATAAGTGCGGATGCGCTCATTTCGTTCACCGGTGCCGACCTGAGCTTTACGTTGGGCTGCGTATTTGGCGTGCTCGTCGGCCACCTTTTTCTCGAGTAGTCGGGAGCGAAGCACTGTCATGGCGCGTGCTTTGTTCTTTTGCTGGGATCTCTGGTCTGCGCAGCGAACGATTAACCCACTAGGCTTGTGTTGGATTTGTACTGCCGAGTCGGTTGTATTGACCCCCTGTCCACCGGGGCCAGAAGCCCGGCAGGTGGTGATCTCCAAATCGTTGGGGTTGATCTCGATGTCCACTTCTTCCGCCTCCGGCAAGACCGCCACCGTTGCGGTGCTCGTATGGATGCGTCCTTGGGCCTCTGTTGCAGGCACCCGCTGGACGCGGTGGACCCCGCTCTCATACTTTAGGAGTTTGTAAACATCCTGACCGGTGACATTGAAAATGACTTCCTTGAGGCCTCCCAAATCCGAGGCGCTAGAATCCAACGTTTCGATTTTCCAGCCACGTCCTTCGGAGTACCGACAATACATTCGGTAAAGATCGGCCGCGAATAGAGCGGATTCCGAACCACCTGCACCCGCCCGGATTTCAACGATCGTATTTCGCGAGTCGGTAGGGTCAGGAGGGAGGATCCCCTGTTGCAATTGGAATTTGAGTCGATTCTCCTCGGCCTCCAATCGAGTCAACTCCTCACGCGCCATCTGACCCAACTCGGAATCCACTGGTTCCGTCTCAGCAAGCTGTTGGTTCTCTGTGAGGTCCGCGACTGTTTTGAGGTAGGCCGTTCCGTAGGCTGTCAGTTCTTTGAGCCGTGCGTATTCCTTGGAAAGTTCTTGTGCCTTCTGGGGATTGTCGAAAGCACGGGGATCGCTAAGCCCACTTTCCACCTCGGCAAAGCGGCGGGCAAACCGTTCAATGTGGGGCCTGAGATCGAGTGCTCCCATGGAAAAACAGACCGCCCGCCAGACAAGAGCGTCGGACGGGCGGTCGTCAAATGGAGACTACTTCTTCTTCTTAGCCGATTTCGTCGCAGCAGCTGCGGCCTGAGCGGCTTGAGTCTTGATCAAGCGCTGTTGGAACTTATCGACGCGGCCAGCCGTATCGACAAATTTTTGAGTGCCTGTGTAAAACGGGTGGCAAAGATTGCAGATGCCGATCAAAACACTTTTACGTGTCGAGCGCGTTTTGATCACATTGCCGCAAGCGCAACGGATTTCGGCATCTTGGTAATTTGGATGGAGGTCTGTTTTCATACAAAGGTCGTGGATAGTTCCATCGAAGGGGACATTTGACAAGCTGTAAATTCCCAAAAAATGTGCCCGACGATGTCAGAAAATGGTTCAGATTTTGATGTCGAGTGCATCCAAAGCCTTATTGGTAGCTGTTCGCTAGTCGTTTTACTCTTGGGTAAAGGGGAGAGCTGGGCGGGGTGCGAGCTTGAACTTCGGCGAATACTCTTCTGGCCTCTTGTAGATTGGATCGGCTGACGGCCAACACGTAATCAAGCTCTATGTCGCCAAGGCGCGGATCTTGGATGGAAGCGCGGTAACGATCGAGGAAAGTTTTGAACGATCCCGGGCCCAATCGTTGGGCCTCGGCGAGTGCAGGTTCAAAACGTTCTGGCAGACCTTGCAGTTGGATTGGGATTACTGGAGCAGCCGTGATTTCGCCTCGGCCTTTCTTGGTGATTTCGTCATATTTTCCGAGAAGGTTTTTGGCTCCGTAGAACAGCCCCAAAACGATCAATATGGAGATGATGGCTTTCACGGTTCTTCTACTCGCTCGATTCTGGCTCCCAAGTGTTTGAGTTTGGTATCGATGTTTTCGTATCCGCGATCAAGATGATAAATCCTGTTCACCAAAGTTTCACCGCTGGCCACCATGCCTGCGATGACAAGGGCGGCAGAGGCGCGGAGATCACTCGCCATGATGGGAGCCCCACTCATCGGCCGCCCCCCTTTGACGATCGCACTGGGTCCTTCAATGGCGATTTCTGTGCCTAACCGGGCTAGTTCGCTCACATGCATAAACCGGGATTCAAAAATCCGCTCGGTCATGATGCTTGTCCCTTGAGCCAACGCCATAAGAACCATCATTTGGGCTTGCACATCCGTGGGAAACCCTGAGTAGGGCATTGTGGTGACATCCACCGGCTTGAGATCGGTGGCTCGTTTGACAACGAGGTCGGGTCCGCTTCGATCGATTCGAACTCCTGCTTCCCTTAGTTTGTCGATCACGGCACCGAAGTGGTCGGGACGCGAGCCTTTGATGGTGATTTCACCATTTGTCGCGGCGGCGGCGATGGCGAAAGTGGCGGCTTCGATCCTGTCTGGGATCACTTCATGTTCTGCTCCGTGCAACCGATCCACCCCTTGGATCCGAATGGTTGGACTACCGGCACCGGTGATTTTCGCCCCCATCGCGATGAGGAAATTAGCGAGGTCAGTTACCTCGGGTTCGCAGGCGGCACTCTCGATCACCGTGGTTCCT
>SXQI01000261.1 GCA_005793025.1 Verrucomicrobiales bacterium | reverse complement strand
TGTTTAACATCGTCCGGCTTGGAATACAGACAGCACCGCTCCAACCTCCTTGATTAAAGCAATGGGTGAACACCATCCCACGCTTGGCAAGTCGATCAAGGTTGGGAGTTTTGACTTCGAGTTCACCCAACCGACCGAGAGTTCGAAAGGTCTGATCATCGGAAAGCAGGAGGAGAAAATTGGGACGGTCTTTACCTGAAGCCGCGAATGGATTAGTAGCCGCAGTGGGGTTTACAGTGCCTAGGATCAGTAATAAAAGAACCGTGAGAAGCTGAATGCATCGTAAGAATTGTTTCATCGTTGTTTTTGGATTACGTGGTTCTGCGATCGCAAGGAAGGCAATATGGTTTGGAGGAGGAGATGCAGGACTTTCTGCTTGTCGGCAGATTCGGATCCACACGTGAAAAGCTGGATTTAAAGCAGCCTTTCATCTCTGGTAGATGTTCTGTACCGCACCGGTTTTGATTTCACAATTTTCTCCAGAACGTCCTCTTCAACCAAGCGCACAAGCCAAACCTTCGTTTGCTGTTTCGTGACGGCCAGCAACGAGGTCACCTCATCCTCAGTTCGTGCCTCTACTAGTTCGCGACGTAAAATTTCTCGAACCATACTTAACAACTCAACCTCTGCGGATGGCTTGGTTTCAACCATTGGTTTATCAGGATTCTTTTCCTCGGATTCGATTGGTTTTGCAGGAGATACAACATCATAAGCGGGAGGCGTCTCACGCAAAGTTAGAGGCAATGAGACTTGCTTCAGTTCGCTAGCGATGGATTCAGCTGCGGCGACTAGTGTCAATCCAAGGGCCTTGCCGCTTTGTGGGTTCGGCCAAGGTTTGCCACCCCGTTGTAAGAGGGCTGAGTTACCTTTGCCCGCGTTGGCAATGTTGTGCACAAAAACCGGCACAAGATGCAGGCGATCCAGCTGTTCGATAGCTCCAGCCCATGTCCCGCCTTTTTCGAATTCGGAGGTTACCACCAAAGCCGCGTCCGAGAGGGCGTAGATGACTTTATTTCGTTGCATGGCATGTCCCACGTTGAAGCCCACGGCCGGATCATAAGGCGAGATGAGTATGAGTCGACCATTCATCAAAGCTTCTCGATTACCGCGGGCTAGTGCGGCCTGCTCTAAGCTGTCCGCCATCACTCCTGCCACATTGCCTCCTGCCTTTAGTGCACCTTGCATCGCCGCCCTGTCGATCCCCTTCGCTCCGCCTGACACGATACTGTGATGCGCCTCGGCACTCAACCGCCCGACGTTTTCAGTAAAGTCGATGAGTTCATCATTCACTTCGCGAGAGCCAATGACGGCAAGTCCCCCATTTTCGAGCAGAGCGATATTGCCGCATCCGTAAAGCAGGGGCGGCGCAGCTTCCTTAAGCCGTGATTTCAATCGTTGTGGGTACCGTGAATCTGCCCTGCTGATAACCCAGATTGCCCGAGCACTCCAACGCTCAACCGCTTGGCTGAGAAGGAATCCACGACCAAGGAGTGCATTCAGTCGTGCTTGGCCTAAGGTTTGGGCACAAACTTCGATCAACTCTTTTGAATCTGGTGCTAGCAAATCCGCAGGTTGTTTTTGTTTTTGGCGAAGGATTAGGGCGAGGCGGTTGTATTCACCCAAGCTGAGTAGATCGCAATCGGACTCTCCGCGTCCGATGATCAGTGGAGCGGTTAGCAGCAGGATCGCCTGCGTATTTGGTGTCAAAGGTTCCATCATTCGTCAGAATTTGCGGCTGATGCAAGTGCCAGTGGATACACCGGACCGCTGCCATTGGATGTTAATAGGTATGCTGCAACCGTCAGCGTCCATCGCGAGTCTACTAGGTCATCTATCAGCAGCACAGGACCACTGGGCATCCACTCGGCCTTAACCGCGAGGGAGCCGTCCAAGTTCGCTGCTTGCTTGGAGCTGTTAGCCATCGTTTTTTGAGCCGGTCGGGAGTCAGTCTTTTCAAGAACCAAATAAAACGGTAATCCGAGGGCGTTAGCCAAATGTTTGGCGAAGGATTGGACGAGAAGTGGATTCCTGAGAGATGGGACACAAGTTACCCATTCTGGCGTTGGTTTCGGACCCCATTTCTGGATTAGGTCTACAGATGCCATGACAAGTTTATCGGAGAACTGTCTGAAATGTTTCCCCTCTCGCACGAGTGTTCCCCATCCGGAATCGCCCCAAACGCAAAGCACCTTGCCTTGCTGAGCCCGATGCTCGGGCATGATTTTCCCTTCAACCTGCATCCTTGGAAGCCCTCCTGATGGCCACTTTTTTCGAGGATCCAGTGAGAAGCTGCTTCTCCGAAGGTATGCAACGGCCTCCCTTACCAATTTCTCGTCTACTGTCTCTGGAAGAGGTTTGAGATTAGGTGGAGAGTAGGTAGTTGGGCCGCCATCCAGAGCTTTGATCAGAAACTCCATGTGTCCCTGTTTCAATTGAACATATTCCTGCATCTGTTTCTGCTCGGCCCGTCGCAGGTCAGTGAGACGATTGGCTCGTTCCCAGAACGAATTGGAAAGCTCGGTCCGCGTGAGCTTCCAAGTGGCACCATCCTTTGCAATCGGCGCAGGTGATTCGAGTGACATGAGCAGTAGAGCCTTTTCGATTCTTCCCCGACGTTCGTTCACTCGATCCATGAGTTTGTTAGTGGTTAAACCGTCTGCTTCCTCCTCCAATGCAATCAAGATCTCTCTCACAGATTTGGGAGTTGGAAAGGCACTCTCAATGAAAAAATCGCAAATATCACTGTCCTCCTCGCCATTCAGTAGGATTCCGTAGGCGGCCATTAGATTGCGACCGGCCCTGCCTACCTGCTGATAGTAATGCACGACTGATCCCGGCATCTGAAAATGGATTACAAAGGCGAGGTCAGGTTTGTCGAACCCCATCCCCAACGCTGTTGTTGCGACGAGCACCTTTACCTCATTTTTGAGTAGGGCATTTTCAAGATTAACTCGATCATTTGGATCCGATTGTCCGCTGTAAGCTTCTGCATCCACCTCTTGCGATCGGAGCCAGTTGGCTACGAGTTCCGAATCGCGAACCGTGAGGGTGTATACGATCCCACTTCCAGAAACAGTCGGAATGTGCTGTGCCAGCCAAGCTAGCCTCTCCGCCTGACTCGGCATCCTTATGGTCTGCAGTAGCAGTGAGTGGCGGCACAGATCACCGCAGGAAACTTCGAGATTCGGCCCAAGGATTCTTCTGAGGTCTTCAAGAACCCGATTGTTTGCGGTGGCAGTTGTCGCGAGAAGGCGGATATTTTTCGGCAGGATCCGCACGATGTTGGTTATCAAACTATAGTGCGGACGGAAATCATGGCCCCAATCCGAAATGCAGTGGGCCTCATCTACAACTACCAACGAAATCTTATCCGCCATAGGTGTTAGGACTATAGTTCGGAAACTCTCATTGCCTAAGCGCTCCGGGGAAATCAACAGAATATCCACCTTATCTTGTTTTATGGATGCCTCCACTGAATACCATTCCTCTTTATTGCCTGAGTGGATTGTTAATGCTCTCACTCCCATGCGTTTGGCTGCTTCGATTTGGTTTCGCATAAGCGATAACAACGGTGAAATGAGAATGGCTGGACCTCGGCCAATTTCCCGAAGCAACTTAGCTGTTATGAAATAGATGAAACTTTTACCCCAGCCAGTTCTCTGCACCACCAACAAGCGCCCCACACCATCTACGACATGGCGGATGGCTTCCTCCTGACCTTCGCGAAATGTGGCCTCGGGGTTCTGTGTTCCGAGGCGTAGTAGTTCTAGAGCACGTGTTGGGTTGTAGAGCATGGTAGCTATCTCGGCAACTCGTTGCAGCCATGGCCCAACGGGTTGGGTCGTCCACGGTACTTATTTGCCTTTTTTGTGATCATTGCCTGATGGTTCAGACGAAAGGTGGAGATGTAAGGATTCGGAGACTTGTTTCATTGCGGGTTTATTGAGTCATTGGGGTCGCCACAACGCTGATGTGCTCTAGTTGGAGCTTCGTAGGGGTTAGCGTTGCTTGTTGGTTTTCGATTTCTTTCGACAGGTCCGCTACAATTTTAGGATGGTTCGTTGAAACGTTGAATGATTCCCCCGGATCATTATTCAGGTTGAAGAGCAGTGGCGGGTCGTGTGCTTCTGGTTTTGCTTGGTTGTAACTCCCTTGAGTGACAACGTGCATTTTCCATTGGTCCTTACGGATGGCGAAAATCTGCGTGCCTCGGTAGAAGAAAATTGGCCTTGAGGGAATGGGTTTTCCAGAAATCAACGTAGAACTAATATCTCGTCCGTCGATCTGAACATTCGATGGGAGGTCTGCTTTAGCAAGGCGTAGGACCGTGGGGACGATATCCACCATGCACGCCGCGTTGGTGTTGATGACGTTGCCCTTAATAGTTCCGGGCCACCAAGCGATCGCTGGTTCGCGCATTCCCCCTTCCCACGTGCTTCCTTTGCCGTCCCTTAAGAGACCTGCGGAGCCACCCTGCTGATTCATGATGAGCCATGGGCCGTTATCGCTGGTAAAAATGACCAGAGTGTTCTCCGCTAATCCTTCACGCTTCAAGGTCTCTAGGATCTGGCCGACGCTCCAATCGAGTTCTTCGACAACGTCTCCATAAACGCCTCGCCGACTTTTTCCTTTGAATTGCTTGGAAGCAAATAATGGCACGTGCGGGAAGGTATGAGCGATGTAGAGGAAGAATGGATTTCGCTTTTGTGATTTGATGAATTGCTGGGCCTGTTCAGTATAAAGGCGGGTTAAAGAGGTCTGATCAGCTGGATGCGCGATCACTTCTTCATTTCGATAAAGGGGAGCGTTCCACCACGATGCATCTTGGTCGGGGAGACGCGTCGCACCGCGAGGCGCGATCGCTGTCGGATCCATATCATTGGAATGGGGCAAGCCGAAGAAAAAATCAAAACCGTGACGCCGTGGGTGTCCAACCGGATTAATGGACCAAACCCCGAGATGCCATTTTCCAACCATGCCAGTGGCATAACCATGTTCCTTGAGTCTTTCGGCGATTGTGATTTCGTTCTCAGGAAGGTGACCGTTAGATCGGTTTCTCAACACCCTGAATTGATCGTGTGCCATGCCGCTGCGGACGGCATAACGCCCCGTCAACAACGCGGCACGGCTGGGAGTACATACTTCGCCTGCGGAATAAAAATCTGTGAATCGCATGCCCTCGCGTGCCATTCGATCAAGATGGGGAGTCCGAATCGTAGGGTGTCCATAACAACTCAAATCCCCATAACCCAGATCATCCGCTAGAATTACAACCACGTTTGGAGGTCTCGCAGTGGAGGTTTGTTGTGATGCAAGAATACAAAACGCACTAACCAAAACCAGAATCCATCGCAACCCAGTGATGCTAGAGCGTTGTGGGGCCAATACGTTTTTTGTCTGGGAATGGGCCATCGACACCGTCGGAGGGTAATTGATCCGCGAATTTGTCCTCGTCATTTAATTCCTTTCTTAAGCGAGCCAACTCGATTTTAAGTTTTTCCACCATGGGCTGGTGCTGAGGGTGGCTGTAGATGTTTTTAAGTTCGTGAGGATCAGCTTGCAGGTCGAAAAACTCCCACTGATTCTTTTTCCAATAGTAGATCAGTTTGTGAGTTTCGGTACGAACGCCGTAGTGAGCGGGGGTGTTATGATGGCCGGGATCATGATAGTAGCGATAATAGAAGCTGGTTCTCCATTTGGGAGGGGTTTGACCTTTGAAAAGAGGTAATAGGCTGCGACCTTGCATATCCTGCGGCACTGCCAAGCCACAGGCTTCCATAAACGTGGGCGCAAAATCAGGATTAATCGCGAGGGATTTCTGCACGGAACCCGGCTTGATCACTGCCGGCCAACGGACCAGAAATGGCATTCGGATTGAAGGCTCATACATGAAACGTTTGTCGTATAAGCCGTGATCCCCGAGGAAAAAGCCCTGATCGCTGGTGTAAATGACGATCGTGTTTTCACTCAAACCATTGGCATCCAACCAATCCAACAACCGACCGACGTTCTCATCCACGGATTGAACGCATGCGAGATAGTCCTGCATATACCGTTGGTATTTCCAACGGTTTAAATCCTCACCCCGCAACGTTTTGGGTTGGCCTTTCTCTACAATAGAGACCTCAGTCGGTTTCACGTTCAACCATTGGTTAGCAGCGGGGCCAGTGAGATTGGTGGGCGGCACGAGCTTCAAATCGCCTCGCGTGAGATCGTCAAATACGCGCTGACGATTTTCGTTTAACGAATAAGTCCGCGTGGAATAGTCGTCCCGCAGCGTTGCAGGTTCTGGAATTGTCTTACCAGCAAACTGGGCCTTATGTTTAGGATCCGGCTCCCAACCCCGATGCGGTGCCTTGTGGTGGCACATCAAAAAGAAGGGTTGGTTCGTCGGCCGATTCTTCAAGAAATCGATGGCTAAATCCGTAATCACATCGGTGGTATAACCTTCGATCCGCTTACGGCCAGCTGGCACGAGAAAATCTGGATTGAAATAAGCACCCTGTCCCGGCAGAACTTGCCATTGGTTGAATCCAGTGGGATCGCTGCCCAGATGCCACTTGCCGATCATGCCGGTGTAGTAACCGGAGGCCTGAAGATGTTTTGCAACGGTGGGTTGGGATCCGTCGAAACGATTGAACGCGGGGACGCCGTTAATGTGAGAGTATTTGCCTGTTAGAATTGTGGCACGACTGGGAGTGCAGATTGAGTTGACAGCGAAGCAACGATCAAACCTCATTCCTTCCCGCGCCAATCGATCGAGGTTCGGGGTATTGTTAACGACGCTGCCGTAGGCACTGATCGCGTGTGCCGCGTGATCATCGGCCATGAGGAACACGATGTTGGGCCTTGATTTGGCCGGATCCGCAGCCCAAGCCACGCCGGTCGAAACAAGCAAGCAACAGCCAAAAAACAACAGTTCAACAAGGGCTCGCATGACGTTTGTTTTAACTAAAGCCAAC
>SXQI01000260.1 GCA_005793025.1 Verrucomicrobiales bacterium | reverse complement strand
TGCAGCCTTATGTCGTCAAGGGCATCGCACCGAGCCTCATCCTAGAGCAACACACCGCTGCCGGAATCCTAGTTCTCACGGTCGGAAATCCTTACATTCGTTGGAACGGAATCAACCTTGGACTGGGGTTTGCGCCAGTTTGGCTAAAGGGGGAAATCCACCTGAATTCAATCGATGTGGCCAAAACACTCGATCTACTCATCAATCCATCGATCCCCGATTCCCCGGCCATGAAGGTCCTTGTCATTGATCCCGGTCACGGGGGGGCAAATTTTGGAACACGCAGTTCTGATGGCAGTTTGATGGAGAAGGATCTGACACTCGATTGGGCGAAGCGAGTAAAACGGGGTCTCCTAGCGAAGTCTTCTCAGTGGTCCGTGATCCTGACACGGACGAACGACATGGATTTGACCCTTCTACAACGGGTCGCCATTGCCGAGGCGGCGCAGGCTGACCTTTTTATCAGCCTTCATTTTAACTCCGTTGCCAACAATTCCACCGAAACCGGATTGGAAACCTATTGCACTACTCCGCTTGGGTTACCCTCGAATCTTACGCGTGAATTTGAGGACAATCTCACTCAACTTTATCCAAACAATCAATTTGATGAGATGAACCTGCACCATGCGCTGGCTTTGCATCGTTCGTTGCTGGAAAAAACGGGACGCAAGGATAGAGGGTTGCGCCGGGCTCGGTTTATGACCGTAGTGCGAGAGCAAACACGCCCAGCGGTTTTGATTGAAGGGGGTTACCTCTCCAACCCGCAGGAAGCTCGCCTCATCGCGACTCCGGAATTTCGACAACGCCTCGCGGATGCGATCGTAACCGCCCTCCTTGACTCGGAGGATCGACTCAATTCAGCAGCGAAATGAATGACTATGTATTCTGATAGATCGATCTTAGTCACGGGTGGAGCGGGTTTTATCGGTTCGCACCTCGTGCGACGACTGCTCTCCCAAGGGAAAACAGTAACGATAATCGATGATCTTTCCACAGGTCGATTGGCTAACTTGACGGACATTGAATCTCACCCCTCGTTACGAATCATCACCTCCCGTGTTTCTGATTGCAGGAATTTGAAAGAAATCGTCGCTCAATCGACCCGAGTCTACCACCTCGCCGCTGCCGTTGGGGTGGAGATGGTCATCAATTCGCCGATCCAGACGATTCACAATAATCTTTTAGAGACAGAGGTGATCCTTGAGGCTGCCTGCTTGAACCATACCCCTGTCTTTTTGGCGTCGACCTCTGAGGTTTATGGCAAAAGCCGAAAAGAATCCTTCGCCGAAACGGATGACCTGTTGATCGGACCGCCGACATTAGGTCGATGGAGCTACGCTTGTTCCAAACTAATGGATGAATTTCTGGCACTTGCCTATCACAAAGAACGAGCCGTGCCCGTCGTCATCGCTCGGTTGTTCAACACAGTCGGCCCACGCCAAACCGGTCGCTACGGTATGGTTCTGCCTCGGTTTATCGAAGCAGCAATCGCAGGCAAACCATTGGAGGTCTATGGCGACGGCCTTCAGTCGCGATGTTTTTGTGATGTGACCGACACCGTCGAGGCAATTCTCCGCCTCACTGAAACTCCAGCGTCAGTGGGGCAAATCGTCAATATCGGTAGCACTGAGGAAGTCAGTATTTGGGAGCTCGCGAGAAGGGTTGTCACGGCAACACGATCGTCGTCCTCGATTGTTTTGAGACCTTACCGCGAAGCCTACAACGCGGAATTCGAGGATATGCAACGGCGTCGACCTTGCACCAAAAAACTACAATCCCTCACAGGATTCCAACCCTCCATAGGTTTGGATGAAATTATTCGTAGAACCGTGGCAGCCGGGACTCCAGCCTAGCCCCGATTAGCGACGACGTTTACGTCCACCTGCGGGACCGAAGTAATACCCACCGGACAGCCTCACTTGCTTAACCTTTCGTTCATGAGGTTTGAGTGCCCCGGGTTTATTCTCATCGAAAAGTGCAGTAAATTTGTACGTGAAATCGGGCAGCTTCACCCGCTCAATGGGTGAAGCAATATACCGTTCAATCGCAGCGACGTGTTGGGCATCTTCGGCGACCATAAGCGTAAAAGCATCTCCAGTCGTTTCAGCCCGACCCGTGCGTCCGATCCGATGCACATAATCCTCAGGATGTTGAGGCACATCAAAATTAATAACGTGACTCACCTTCGCGATATCCAACCCGCGCGCCGCAATATCTGTTGCAACCAAAACTTCGAACCGCCCGTTACGGAACCCTTCAAGTGCCTGCTCACGTTCGCGCTGGGTCCTGTTAGAATGGAGGATCGCCACAGCATGATTGTTTTTCTTAAGCATGACCCCGATCCTGTCTGCGCGGTTTTTTGTCCGACAGAAAACGATCACTGAATCGTAATTAACTCGCTCGAGAAGGGCTCGCAAAAGATCACTCTTTTGATCCTCCGCAACCGGATAGATCACGTGCTTGACAGTTTCAGCCGGCGACCGACGGGCACCAATTTCGATGGTCTCCGGATTCCGCATCGCCCACTTGATTAATCTCTCAATCTCGATCGGGACGGTAGCGGAGAACAGGGATGTCGTCCGTTCTTTGGGACACCGCTCCACAATTTTTCGGACATCCGGCAGGAAGCCCATGTCCAGCATTCGATCAGCTTCATCGAGCACCAGATGTTTCACCAAATCCAGTTTGCAAGAGCCTTGACCGATATGATCGAGAAGGCGACCGGGGGTCGCTACCACTATGTCTACGCCAGTTTTCAACGCATCGTTTTGTTTGCCGTAACCAACTCCTCCGTAAATCACGGCAACCTTTAAGTTCGTGAATCGACAGTAATCCCGCAAAGCCGTCTCCACCTGAGACGCGAGTTCACGGGTGGGTTCGAGGATGAGGCATCGTGGCCCTTTGGGTTGGTGCTGGCCGAGTTGGGAGAGGATTGGAAGGGCAAAGGCTGCGGTTTTTCCAGTGCCAGTTTGAGCACTGCCGATCACATCAATGCCTTTGAGCAACAGGGGGATCGCACGTAGCTGGATCGGCGTCGGGTCGGTATAACCCATCGCTTTCACCCCTTCCATCATGTGACTGGATAATCCGAATG
>SXQI01000031.1 GCA_005793025.1 Verrucomicrobiales bacterium | reverse complement strand
GGACATCACTCCATTTTGGCTTCCAAGCCACACCATCAGCTCAAACCTCTGATTCTATTCTCCAATCTCCCAAAATGAACCATTCCGGTTTTGAAAACAACAAAGCTTGAATTTGTCCGGTTTTGAAAACAACACGACACAGAACCATGTGCAGCTTTACGACCCGTCAGTCCTGTGAAAGAATCCTTTTCAGCGTTTTTAATCGAATGAACACCCACTGGAGTTCACGCCCGCTTTAACCTTTTACACAATATTCTTTACGCTACCGTTTGCTTTCTTTGTCCCGGCGGGGCTGTTGTTCTTGATTTGGATTGTGTTTTTGATTTTCCAACGCAATCGACCTGAGGATGTGGGATTGCCTTCGATCGAGGAATACCACGGGGAAAAACCGAGCGTAGAGGCAACGATTGTGGATGAGGTTGGAGGTTGGAAATCAACTGGGGATGTACTCCAAAATCGTATGGTCTGGTTTCTCGCAGCTGTTTACTTTTTGGTGAAGCCGACTCGCTATTTGCTCTTGTTCTGGTCACCTGTTTACGTGAGCGAACGGCTCGGCACGGACACAGCATCCTCTGGGTTGCTGGGGAGCATGTTCGACTTAGCCGGTCCATTGGGAACTCTAGCAGGGGGGAGTATCTCCGACAAATTGTTCAATTCGAAACGGATGCCGATTTGTGTTTTGTCGCTGTTGATGCTTGCAGTGTTGATGGTGGCCTTTCCATTTATTCCAATTTCGCGTTTAGGAATGGGGGTGGGGATGTTCGTCATGGGGTTTCTCATTTTTATTCCTGACTCGCTCATCTCCGGGGCAGCTGCACTTGATTTTGGAAGCAAGCGAGGAGCCTCCACAGCGAACGGCGTGATCAACGGTTTCGGGTCGGTGGGGCAGATGATAGGCGTTACATTGCCGGGAACGCTCACGTCGATTCTTGCAAAAGGAGTCGATATATGGCCGCCGATATTTGTTGGGCTGGGCATCGCGCTAGCCGTAGCAGGGCTGATGCTGTTGCCACTGTGGAATCGCGTCCCTGCGGAGTCGTAAAAAAACATTCCTCGACTCTCCTTCGAGGCTTCCATACAACGGGCGATGAATCCAATTTCCTGTCATGTCTGTGCGAGCGCATAGTTCTCTATCCACGCCGATTCGGGATCTTATTTCCCGACAACCTTCTGAGCATTCGTTGCTGTCCTCGTTCTATTATGATCCGGAGGTTTATCGATTGGATATTCAGCGAGTCTGGCGAAATGGATGGCTCTTTGCTGGGCATTCGTGCGAGATCTCGAAGGAAGGAGATTATTTCACGATCAACATCGATACCGATTCGGTCTTGATTATTCGTGGCTCCAATGGAGCGATCCACGCGGTCCACAATGTTTGTCGACATCGCGGTTCGCTCATCTCCGATGCTGGATGTGGGCATCTAAAGAAATTGACCTGTCCATACCATCGTTGGACCTATGGCTTAGATGGAAAACTTTTAGCAGCTCCGGGAATGCACGAACTGGATAAATCCAGTTTTGCTTTACGCCCGGTTGCATTGAGAGAAGTGGAAGGATTGATCTTTATCTCTCTGGCCGACGAGCCGTCGGGTTTTGAAGAGGCCCATGAAACTTTTTCCGCTTTGGCGAAACCGCAGGGCTTCCGAAACGCAAAAGTTGCCAAGCAGGTGGATTACTTGGTAGCGGCGAATTGGAAATTGGTCTGGGAGAACAACCGCGAATGTTATCATTGTAACGCGAACCACCCGCAATATACCAAAGCCAATTTTGACCACTACAATACCGACGACACTACTTCGCAAATTCGTGAACAGATTTCTGAAGTAGTGCGTCGCAGTGAAGCTAAGTGGGCTGCTGATGGTTTAGCCGTTAGCCACAAGCAGACCGGTATGACGACGTTCCCAGATGCCGAACGCAATATCTGGCATTCGGCGAATCGTACCACGCTTGTCGATGGATACGTGAGTGAGACGATGGATGGAAAACAGGCGGCACCGTTGATGGGCGATTACAAGGATGCAGATGTTGGCACCCTGCGCATGCGATCGCTGCCGAATTTCTGGAATCATTCAAGTTGTGATCACAGCGTCACCACTCGCCTGTTACCCGTGAGTCCGGAACAAACCGCGATTCGTGTCTGGTGGCTGGTAGATGAGAAGGCAGTGGAAGGTCGCGATTATGAACTCTCAAATTTGATGCCGTTTTGGCAACTCACTTCCGAACAGGACTGGGTCATCTGCGAACGTCAGCAACGCGGAGTCCGCTCCAGTGCTTACGTTTCAGGGCCTTACTCCAAATACAAGGAATACAACGTGGAAGCTTTTGTCCGTTGGTATCTGAACCAGATTCAAGAGGGTTACGATGGAAACGCTCAGTGACGCAGAAATCATTATAATTGGCGGTGGAGCAGTCGGCTGCGGAATCGCCTACAGCCTCGCCCGTGCAGGGGAATGGCCCTTACTTAAGGCCTAAAACCTTCTTACTCAGTTTCTTACGTCGAGGAGGATGCGGTATGTTTTCAAAGAGAAACTGGCGACTCAGGCGTTGCATTTCTTTGAGTGTCTGTTGGGCTTCACGCCAGTGTGC
>SXQI01000030.1 GCA_005793025.1 Verrucomicrobiales bacterium | reverse complement strand
TTAGCAGAGCCCGAGACGCAGAGGGAGAGGATTCCAGTAATCCCCCCCAGCGAAACAACGACTAAATCGAGCTCCAAGGTTCATCTAGACCCACCCTATCAGAGGACATCGCCGCGTCAATTCATGAATTCTAATGGAAAAAGTCGTTTTGACCCGTTTGGTATAAAACACCCCTTATTCTATAGGAGAAGGATCATAAATGGATCCCCGAAGGAAAAACTGAGCGGCTGCTGGGGTGGCCGAATCTCCCGAAGCAATGGCTAACCCAATCAGTCTTGGACTAACCCTCGATACGCCACTCGACAAGGGAATGCTCAGATTCGTCTCTCCATCAAAGGAGTATGCCATCGCAGTAACATTGTCTCTCCTTTGAATGATGAACGAAACCGGCTTGTTCAAATACCGAGAGGGAACGGCGATTTGGTTAGAAATGAAGTCGCCACCCCCATCTCGACAATAGGCGACGATGTGCGATGGAGAAGCACCAATAAAACAAAATGCTGCATTGGGTTTTACAGATTCTCTCACCATAACTCCATAAAGGCCTTTAGTTGGGACTGGTTTCGTCGTGTCCCTCGACAAAGTAGCTTTTAGGAGAAAACCTGCGCTTATCTCCCTACACACAAAGAACACATTATCCTTGGTCATTCCAAAGCCCTCCGCCTGAGCGGAAAGATTGAAAACCCTGCCGGAGTCGACTTCAAACGCTTTCGTCTTAACGTTGGAGACATCCCCAATCGCTATCCGCTTCCAATGATAGGGAAACGAGGGATCGATCGAAAGCGGTGCCTGTGCCTCGGGTTCTGGCGTAGAGGTCGGTGTACGGCTCGGAGCCACCGTCGGCGTTACCCTAGTAACTGTTTTTGAGGTTTGAGAAGGGTCTGTTTCCCCTCCACCCAATTCGGCTATCGGGGGGGGGGAGTCTGATCGTTTGGGATCTTCGAAAAATTGCCGAAAAAAACTAAGCACAAGCACAAGCACCACCCAACATACTCCAAAAACAATCCCAATTTTTATCCGAACCACATTCTCGTGATGCGTGGGGAAACTCCCTAGCCCTGAGGTGCTTTGTTTCGGCAATGCTAGTTTTTGCGGTTTGGGATTCGAGGATTGTGCTTTTCCGCTGATTGGGTCATCGACGTCCATCCGTGGTGGCCTCAACCATCGTTCCTGCTCGACTGGTTTTTTTTGCCTCCGATGCTCTACATGCAGAGTGGCGATCTGGCTGTTAACTTCGCCATGACAATTACTGGCACGGACGAGATATCGGGAGGTGCCGAGGGGTGGGTAGTGAACGAAGAATTCAGGGCCCGTCGCATCTCTGATTTCCTGTCGCTTCCCATTCTTGGCCTCGCTAAACCACTGATATTGAGGAGCAGGCACTCCTTTTGCCTCAGCGTGAAGTGTGGTGGCTTGTCCCAATGTGAGGGTGACGTTTTGAGGCTGCTTGACGAATTCTGGTGGTTGTGGGACTAGGCGGGCGAAAAAACCTTCTTCGTTCGAGACGCGCACAGGGCGCACGTCGGTAAGTTTTTTGGTATTTATCCCGACAAATCGACTGGACCCGGGGTTGTCGGAAAAAAGGCAACACCACCGAAAGTCCGATGGGTTGTCTGGCTCCTGCATCGACGTGGTGAATGTGTATTGCCAAGCAGTCGCACGGAAATCCCCGCGAGGATCACGGTGCTCTAGCAAAGCCAGACTCTCGGCGAATAATGTGAGGATTTCGTATTCTCTTAATCCGTCCACTCGGAAGGCAATGCCTGCCCGTGCTTCGAGCAAGCCGTATCCGTTCACGGCGTCTCCCGTGAGTTCTTGCCACTTATGCGGCGGAATAGACACGCTTCCGTGAATCGTTGGGAGATCCAACCAATCTTCGTACTCAAGCAATTGTGGTTCCCTCGACCATGAGGTAACCCAGCCCTTCCAATCCCGTAAAATGATGGGAGGTGATGGGAATTGACGGATTTCCTCCGGACTAAAAACAAGGTGGGGTGCAATGAAATTGGTTTGGCCGGCGAAATTCAAACCAGAATCCTGAATCTTGCTCAAGACATAGTAGGTTGAACCGCGAAAATCCAAAATCCGGTAACAATAAATCGGACGTTCAACACCACCATTCAGCGAATGGTGCTCATAGTAGCTCCACTTTTCCAATGGGAGCATGAGTGCTTCGCGCATCCCTTCACTCCGTGCGACGGTGCATTGTCCCGACCGACCGGCAACCAAACCCCGAAACGCGCTGGTGTAAATGAGTTGTTGTGGCATATCAAAACCTCACGGGTTTTGGATAAAAGAATTGGAAAAATCTCTGGTGTGAACCCTGATCAGATTTCAGGAACCGGTCCAGATCCAGATGCGGACCCAATACGCCGTGGTTCAATAGGGTTGATTCAACACCCGTCCAGTGCCTGATTCCTCCACCTTCAATTCCTGACTTTTTTTTGGACACAGAAAAACTACCTCCTTATCCATGGTTGATCCTTCCGAAGAAAATCATCGAACCAACCCTACTTAGCAATCCAAAAGGCGAGTTTTCTAGAGTGCTGCTCCGGGAAGTGGCCAGAGGTCTTTCACTCTGAGGTTGCGGAATCTTACTGTTTTTCCGTCGTCGTAATTCTGCAAGCCGATATGGCCGGTTAAACTGCGGGTGGTGGTATCTGTCCACGTTGTCACCACACGGTTGTTGATGCGGACGGAGTAGTTGTGGCCGTTGCAGACCATTTCGAATGTGTTCCACTCTCCTGCTGGTTTTGTGTTCGCCGTTGTCGAGGCTTGGAAGGGGTAAATGGAACCGGTGCGCCACGTTGGATTCTGAGGGTTAGTTTCACCGATTTCAAATTCATGCCCCTGCTTCACTGCCACCCATGGATCTGTGCCCGGGTCCGGGAACCGCACAAAGACGCCAGAATCTGCATCTGCCTGTTCTTGGACGAATTCCCCTCGCAGAACGAAGTTGGTGAATGACCGTCCAGTAAACCACGACAACCCCATGCCTCCCTCCGCAGTCGCAACCCCGTCTTTGAGTAGGAACTTACCCGCTCCCGATTGCTTCCAGTGTGCCGCTGCAGCACCTGTGAGGAGTGGGGTGAAACCTTTTTCGTCCCCAGCGGGAGATAAGATGTGTTTGCGGAGTGCTTCAGGAATTTCGTAAATGGGTTTCACCTCGATGGCACGGTAATAAACTTCCGCTCCCTCGGATTGGAGTTGGACTTTCCCCTCCGTCAATGGACGCCAGATGTTGCCATCAAGATGTCGTGGGTTGACCGCCACGAGGTTTACCTGCCCGTTGAGGATGTGAAAACACTGCCCCCCCCAGAACACGACTTCGACGGTATTCCAATTACCAAAAACGTATTCAACATCAAACGGAGGCGTGATGCCGTTGGCACTCCCAACCTGAATTCGCGGTGATCCCTCGCGCCAGACAACGTTTTGCTCACCCTTGCCTTCACGTTTGTAGGGGATGAAAAGCTCGTTCGCATCAGTAATCCATTCGCCTTCGCAGTCGATGACCGCACCGTTCACACTCCACCATTGGCCGACGCCTTTCTCCATGATGTTATTCTCCACAGAAACGAGCCAGCCGCTTCGTGGGTTTGGGGTGCCGATTCCGCAGTATAGCAGCCCTGTGTCGCGGCCGACGGTCGCACGCCCACCGAAACGCCCGATGCCCCACTTGAACTGGAGCCGGAAATGCATGTTATCGAATTTTTCCTTCGTCGTGATCGCACCATAGGCCTCGCCGGAGACTCGGATGATTCCCACACCCTCGTCCTTCACTACAGTGAAGACACCGTTCGGATCCACGTTCAACAGAGCGGTATCGCCTTTCTCGGTGGCTAAATGCTTGTCCCAGCCCGTGAAGTCGCGGCCGTTGAAAAGGGTTTTCCATTCCGATTTTGGTAACTTGTAATCCGGTTCATCGGCATGATTGATCGTGGTCAAGCACGCAAGTAACGCGAGCATGTTGGTCAAACGTTTCATCGCTTCGTCTCCTTTTGTTCTAATCTACGCACTTGAGTCAGCAGTTGATCTAGCACCGCGAGTTGGCAAATACGCGGCGCGATAGCGAAACTCCCGGTGGGCCGTTCAACGGTCTGCGTTGGCAAAAGCACATCGACAGCGCGTGCCAACTCACTGCCCGGTTCATTGGTTATGCCAATGGATTTGACACCTGCATTCCTCCCCTCTCGTAGGACTTGCAGCGGGAATTGCGTCTCACCAGAGTGGGAGATAGCAAAAAGCAAAAGCCCATCTACAGGCGGCGTGAACGCAAATCCTGCCATTTGTTCATCCCGGATCGGCAACGCTTGTTTGCGCATGGTAAAAAGCACGTCGGTTAGAATCAGCGCGATACCCTGCGAGGCACCGACTCCAACAATCGCAACCCTTGATGCGCCGTGCAACAAAGCTGCCGCCACCTTGGTTGTAGGTGCCGC
>SXQI01000259.1 GCA_005793025.1 Verrucomicrobiales bacterium | reverse complement strand
TGCCCTTTGTGACCTTTGGCACCTTTTTTGAATTGGCCGCCTTTGGTGCCGGATTTGGCAAGATCTCTGAACTCGTCTGCGCTACCTTGGTTTAGGGAAACCCTTTGGACTCGGTGTTGTTTCTTGCCCGGTTTTGTGAGTGAAAACTCCCTACAAAAATCGTTCCACGCGGGTTCGAGAGGGTTTGTTTCGAGGAATTCGCGGACCAACGACTGGATGCGGGAATCTCTGAGATTTTCTATGCCTTTGCGTGCGAATTCTGGGTTGAAGACCTTTTTCATCATGACTGTTTTGTAGGCAAGGTCTTTGAGTGGAAACCGTTTCACCATGATCCCTCTGGATTCGAGATCTGCGGGGTCATCCGGAGTTTTGGCCTTTTTACCTTTGGCTTTGGTCGGTGCGATCGGTTCGGCGCGGCGCAGGCCGTAGATGGACTCGCCGAGAGAAGGTTTTTCGACGCACACTTTCTCTGGCGTGACTTTGTCGATATAATCTTTGAAGTATTTGAGGGGGCCTCCCGTGCCATAGATTTCATCGGGAAACCGGAAGAAACCGTAGTCGCGTTGGCCCGGATTTTTAGTCCAATCGGGCACGAAATTGATGCACATCGCATCGAGGGCATGATGGCGATCGTCGTCGCGGTTTTTTTTCTCCGCTTCCTCCTCGTTTGCGGCATCGGGGTGAAGGATTGAGTTGAGTTTGTTAATTCGCCGAATCCGCGCGGTGAGGCTACCGTTGACAACGGTGACTTTTCGCTCGCCATCGGCGATGCCGTTCTTCCAGTCGAAATGGATCGAGAGAAGGGTTTGAGAAAGTTTTGTGATCCACGCGGTTTCGGCAAGGCTAGTATATTTCTCGGCCAACTCATGCGCGTCCGGGGCGGTGAGGAGTTTTGCCTTTTTTTTGCTTCGGATCCCGAAGCACTTTTCGACGCGAGTGCAATAACTATCCCACCCTGTTGTGCCCGAGAGCCATTGGTAGGGGGTTTGTTTGCCCTTGGCCTGATTGGTCTTGTGGGTTGTGAGGACGTAGTTGAGTGCGGAATCCGGGCCACCCATTTCACGAGGGACGATGTGCTCGATTTCATATTCATCCAGCTTTGTGACGACCAAAGCTTCCCCTGTATAAACACAGATTCCTCCCTGTTGTTGGAGGAGTTCGAGCCTGAGACCTGCTCCGCGGCTTTCGTGCCCCGCGTTTTTGGCATCCTCGCGGGCTTTGATGCGTTCTTTCGCCCGTTCGCGTTGGAATTTCCTGAGTTCAAACTTGGCTTTATCACCCATGAAATCTTCACGAATGAATTCGATGACGACGTGGTCGGGTTCTCCAAATTTTTCCTCGAGATGGAGAATGCGGGAATAGAATAGGTTGAGGCGATGGCGAACGATGGGATCATTCTGGCTTCCGATCAACGACCGGATAGCCGTCACGCGATCGGTCGAAAGGTTGGCGATTGCCTCTAGTTTTTGATTGGGTAGGTAGAGTTTTTCCCATGAATCTCCCATGCAAGTGAGGAAATGGAGATCTTGAGGGATCAATCCTTGGTGGGGTTTGGTATTCCCGTTGAGACGTGCGAGTTCTGCGGCGTGAGCTTGGCTGGGGGTGAGGCCGGAGAGGAGGAGTCGTTTGATCATTTCCAAAGCCGGACGGCAATAACTGGATCGCCCCGAGGAACGGGGAGGTGCGACTTCCTCAGCCCCGGTGGTAGGAAAGCCGCCTAAGATTTTGGTGCAGTATTTTTTCCATTGAGTCGCCGTGATTTTGTAGCCGGTAAAGGTGGTGTCCTCAAAGAGAGCCTTTAACTCGGCAGGAGTGAGCTTATCCTCGATGGGTCGCCCTCTCGATGACTGGAACATGCCCGGCAACGTCGCTTGCGAAGTGGCCTTCTCCTCCTTTTCTCCCCGCCAAAACCGGAGGTTTTTTAATTTCATCAAGTAAGTGACTTCGGCGACGATGATTGCTGAGCGATGGAACCCAGTTCGTTTCTCGTCTTCGTTTTGGTTTTCCCCGGGAGGGCGAATTTTGCAGACGTTGAGCCGTGGGATCAGTGCGCACTTGGCAATGATCCGGTTATCGAAGCGAGGGATTTTTTGAGTCAGGACACCCTGCCAATCAGAGACGCTCCCTTCGTGGAGGTTGTGTTTTTTTCGAAGTTCCGGGTAGTAAGAGGCGTAGGCTTGGCCTGATGGGCCGTAGAGGAGGTAGTCGGCTTTGCCTTTCAAGACGGGGTATTGGAGGGCAGCTTTTTCGACCATTAGCCGGATTTCTTTTTCGATCAAACTGCGTGGGACGATTTGGTTGCGTGTGGTTTTCGCGCTGTGATCAATGCGAAGGATTAAATGATGCGGATTCTCTGGAGACCACAGGCCCATTTCCCGAGCATCAAAATAACAAGGAAGCTGGAATTCAGGATTACCCGGGGCCATGGCTTCAAGTTCCCTAGTGAAATCATTCATCCGGTTCAGCGTGACACCCTCGTCGTCGTCGGGCTTGGCATTGGCAAGGGATCGTTTTTGCTCCTTCGTTTTCCAAGCGATGTCGGGATCATAGCCACGCCGTTGGATGGCAGAATGGAAGGCTTTGTAAAGTTGCCATGGCTCAAGCTTGTCGCCTCGCAAGAGCTTGATGCGAAGAAGACAAGAGGTGTAACAGATTTCGCCTTCCTCCTTGCCCGGGAATTCTTGCTCAAGCCGTGAGTCGGCGGGTTGCTCGATCCATTGTTTTTTTTGGGAGGGATGGGGTTTCGCAACACGTCCGGAAAGGACTTCTAACCCGAGTTCTTTGAAAACTTTTCGGAGCCATGCTTCGCGGGCCCGGTGAGCCTGCCGGGTGCGGAAGAAGCGGCGACGTCCGGCAGCGGTTTTGGTTTCTGCAAACTCCTCAGGGAGGATCAAGGATTCAACGTGGGAAAATTTCATTCCCTGCCGCACCGCTTCGCCGATGGAAGCTTTACCGATATCGAACGACCAGATGGTTTTGTTGTCAGCGTTCATAGCCTTATTGTTTTCTGCCTGTCAGTGATTTGCCCCTTTTCCTAAACCGTTTTGTAGAAAAAGCAAGCAGATTATGGTGACTTCACGGGGTCGCGATTATTTGCTAAAAAGGTGGAGGTAGGATGGTAGTGAGATTTCTAGCGATGAAAAACTTGATTTCAGCGGTGGTCATTTTGGGCGGTGTGTTGTGCGGATCGTCGGCGTTGGCTGCGGGCCGGCAGTTGACGGGTCAACATGCTCCTGCCAGCACGCCCGCGTTGGCACCGGCTGAGGCGCAGAAACGGTTTGTGGTTCCCGAGGGGTTCGAGGTGCGGTTGTTTGCGTCGGAACCGGATGTGGTGAATCCGGTGGCGATGACGTGGGATGACCGTGGTCGGTTGTGGGTGGTGGAGCTTTACGAATATCCATTAGGAGCGGCGGAGGGAACGAAGCCGCGGGATCGGGTGAAGATTCTGGAGGATGTGGATGGGGACGGCAGAGCGGATAAGGTGACAGTCTTTGCGGATGGGTTGAATTTGGCGACGGGGTTGTTGTTGGGGAACGGCGGGGCGTATGTGGGGCAGGCACCGGATCTGCTTTTTTTGAAGGATACGAACGGGGACGATGTCGCGGATGAACGGAAGGTGTTCATGACGGGGTTTGGGCTGGAGGATCGGCATGAGTTGTTGAATGGGTTTACGTGGGGGCCAGATGGGTGGCTCTATATGACGCATGGGGTTTTTACGAGGTCGAAGGTGAGGAATCCGGATCGACCGGGGGATCCGGGTGTGGAGATGACGGCGGCGGTGGCGAGGTTGCATCCTGTGACGAAGAAGTTCGAGATTTTTGCGGAGGGCACCAGTAATCCTTGGGGTGTGGATTATGATGCTGCGGGGAATATGTTCGTTTCGGCGTGCGTGATCGAGCACTTGTTCCATATGGCGGCGGGTGGGATTTATGACCGGCAAGCGGGGAGTCCTCCGCATAAGTATGCGTATGAACAACTTCACGCGGTGAATGATCACAAGCATTTTCGAGCTGCGTATGCCGGAGTGCAGATTTACCAAGGGAACCAGTTTCCAGACGATTATAAGGGCACAATTCTGCAAGGGAATATCCACGATAACGCGGTGCACCAAGATAAGCTGACTCCGAAGGGTTCGAGTTTTGTGAGTTCGATTGTGCGGGATTTTGTGCGAGCGAATGATGGATGGTTTAGGCCGGTGAGTACGCAGGTGGGGCCGGATGGTGCGGTGTGGATCATGGATTGGTATGATAAGTATCCGTGTTACCAGAACGCGGGGGCGGATCCAGAGGGTGTGGATCGTGCGCATGGGCGGGTCTGGCGTGTGGTGCATACGGGGAAGAATCCCGGGGCGGCGGTGCGCTCACATCCGGCGGGAATGGCATTGGGTCAATCGACGACGGCCCAGTTGGTTGAGACGTTGAATCATGCGAATAGTTGGCAACGAAGGATGGCGCAGAGGTTGTTAATCGAACGGCGGGATCCGAAAACGAAGTCACTCGTGACAACACTTCTGCGGGACAGCAAAACCTCGGCGGACGGGCGGATCGCCGCGATGTGGACGCTTGGCAGCAGTGGTTTGCTGGAGGACGATTTGCTTGATGTTACTGCTAGGGATTCCAATTCAGTGATCCGGACTTGGACCGCACGGTTCATGGGGGAGAAAGGGAATCCGACGATCAACGTCATGACACGGCTGGATCTGTTGGCGAAGGATAATGACGCGCAGGTGCGGCTCGCCGTAGCGACAGCTCTCCGCCAGCTGGTCTCGAGCGATCTTACGATCAACACCCCTCACCCCAATAACAACCAAGCGGATCTGAAGCCTGTGCTGGCGACTCTCGCGTTGCATCCGATGTCAGGAAGCGACCCGGTGATCCCGTTCATGGTTTGGATGGCAATGGAGCCGAGTATCGCGATCGATCCCTCGGATGCGCTGAGGTGGCTTGCCGATAACGGGATGATGTGCCAGACGATCGCGACCAAGGTGATTACCAAAATCATGCGCCGGATCAGCGATAGCCAGCGTGAGGCTCACTATTTGGCAGCGTCTCAGTTTATTTTGAGTTTAACTCCGGAAGCCACGCCGCTGGTGGTCGCCGCACTGGATGGTTTGATCGAAGGCTACCGAGGGCGCACCCAATCGCCCGGTGCGTGGACCACGGCGTTTCTCGAAAAAATGACGCAGCACGGCGACGGCGCGGTGGTCGGGCGGGCGAGGCAACTCGGCACGATGTGGGGTGATTTGGTCGCGGTGGAGAAGTCGATACAGGTCGCGATGGATACCCAATCCTCAGAGGAAGCCCGAGTCAGTGCCCTTGGGTCGTTGAGGGGGCAGAAATCTGACATCGTCAGGGATGGTCTGATTCGGGTGTTGAAAAGTCGGACGCCGGAAAAAGTGCGACTGGAGGTTTTGCGTAGTTTGAGCGAAGTGGGCGGGGATCCAGTGGCACCGGCGATCTTGAGTCAGTGGGAAAACTTTACACCTACAGTGCGACGAACGGCTGCGGAGGTGATGTCCTCGCGGACAGGTTGGGCGTTGCCATTCCTCGCAGCGGTCCAAGCGAAGCGGGTCGCCATTGCGGATATTCCACCGACCGTGATTCGGGCTCTCAGCACAGGCAAGGACGAGGCAGTCCGCGCCAAGGCGCTGCAAGTCATCGGGCGATTCCATGAGACGAATGCGGATAAAATGAAAGTGATCGCGGAGAAAAAAGCGTTGATCCTCACTCCGCATGAAGTGGATTTCAAGGCAGGCCATGAGATTGCCCAGAAGCTTTGCCTGAGTTGCCACAAGCTCTATGGCGAGGGGGGCGAGGTCGGGCCGGATCTGACAGGGGTGGGGCGATCGAGCTTGGATGCATTGCTGAGCAACGTGATCGATCCGAATCAAATTATAGGTCACGGATACGAGAATGTCGAAGTGGAGACCAAGGATGGTCGGGTGGTTAGTGGGCGCATGGTCGAGAATAGCGATTCTCGAGTTCGCCTGCTCGCGGCGGGACCGAAAGAGGAAATTGTAGGGAAGGCGGAGATTGCTTCGTTACGGGTCAGCGAGATTTCCGTCATGCCCGAGGGTCTGGAACAGATGCCGGACGCGGATTTTAGGAATCTGATTTGGTTCATCTTGAATCCACCCAAAGAGGGCAAGCCGATCTCGATCGAATTAAAAGATAAGGCACTTGTCGTGCGTGCAAAGATGCCTAATGGGGCTGGATGGGCCGATCTAGTGACTTATGTGATGGATCCTAAGTCGCGACCTTACCTGCACCCGGTGAAAGACTCCACAGGTCAGGTGACATTGACGGAGGACAAACCTGCCGACCATCCGTGGCAGCACGGAATTTTCACAGGATTGCATCAGGTGAACGGGCAAGATTTCTGGACGGAAAAAGAGGG
>SXQI01000258.1 GCA_005793025.1 Verrucomicrobiales bacterium | reverse complement strand
CGAGATCCCCATCCTCCCTGCGTCTGGATTTGGCACCTAGCATTCCACCGAGTGTCGCCGTGGGGTTTTCCCATCGATGAATCGAACCGGCTTTCGCCGTTGCCGCGCGGATCCTTGCTTGGTTCACCTTCAGAGCGGGCTGGTTGGTGCGTGCCTCCTCGATGAGGCCTTGGAGCCATTCACTGGTGATGACGATGTTCGTCGCTGCCATCGGTCGCATTTCAACAACCACAGCAACCGCCAACAAAAGGATGCATCTTAAAAAATGTCTCATGTGAAAAAGAATCAATTCCAACCCAACACAAACCTGAATAAGGAACGGACAGAGAACCGAAGGAGGGAATGTCGAGGTAGAAGAGCCCACGACAATCGATCGAGAAGCTAACGAGGGATCAAAGAAGGTAAAGGCAATGACGCTGGAAAAGGGGACGTAAACTACCCGGTGGCGAAGCAGAATTCATTGAGAATCGATTTCCCCACCAAAAACTTTCGCGCTCAGGATCCACTACGTTCCAACCCTGGAGGGGAATCCAGAGCACCCCAATCGAGGTTTGGACGGGTAGTCCGCTCGTCGGGTGCGCTGTCGTGGTCGCCGGAATAGGTTTTACACAGCAGGCACACTGGGCACAAACACTTGCATCGGCGGGCGTGGATTCAGCGTTGACCCAAGGTTGACAGGGCAACCAAGCAATCGCCACGGCGAGAATGAATCCCCAAAACAAACGCATAACGGCAGTTGGAGGCAACCACGGGGATTGCCTCCAACAAAGCTTAACTTACTTGGCTGCTTTTTTTTCGGCGGCTGCCAATTTCTTCATATAAGTCGCAGGCGCCTTCTTAAAGTCCTTCAAGCAAGACTTGCAACAGAGTTGCACTTCCTTGCCTTCATGCTTGTGAATGTAAGCGTCCCCCATATCCCCACCTAACTTCTCGTCAGAAACGAGGCATGTGGTGAGTGGATACTTCTTTTTTGTGTCCTTAGAATCTGCTGCTTGGGTAGTCCAAGGTGTTGAGAGAACTGCAGCGAACAAAACTCCGACAGTCAGTAGCTTTAAAGTTTTCATAATGGATAATGTGTTCACCCATATTCTATACACCAACTTCAACGAAAGCCCTCATTATTTTTGGATAAATGTGCGAACAACCGAGAGTTCCTCCTCGCCTGCGATCGTGTGAACTTTGTTGAATTCCTTCCATTCGAAATCGAGACCCACTGATTCCAAGTGCTGGAATTGCGCTTTTACTTTGAGGACCGGGATGATCGGATCATGGGTTCCATGAGTCCATAAGATCCTCTGGTTCTGCGCCATCGGGTTCAATTCCTTTACCAAGATCGGGGCATCCAAGACATAGCCACTGATCCCAATTAACCCCGCCAAACGGTGCGGGTATCGGAGCCCCGTTTCCAGCGTCATCAAACATCCCTGAGAAAAGCCGAAAAGGAACGTGGCCTCTGTCGGAAACCCTGCATTGCGTTGACCATCGAGCAAAGCATCCAACTCGAGACGGCTTCGCTCCACTCCAGCCCTCGATTCTCGCGCGAAGTCGTACCAAGAAAACCCTCCATAATATTCATCCGGAGCATTCACTAAAAGGTAGTTCATATCGGCCAACCGCAACGCATTAGGTAAAAATCGGAAACCATCCATCGAGTCGCCGAGCCCATGCAAAACGATCATCAATCGCTTGGATTCCCGGTGCAAAGCCGGAACAAAATCAGTGATTAACATGGTTAAAAATGTCAGCGTTCTGAAGCCTTCTTCATCTCTATCGCTAACTCCTGCGATGTCCAAGTGTTGCCAATAAATATTTGACGGATAACCCCTTTTTCATCGATCACAACGGTCCGCAACGTGTGATCGAATGTTCCAGCCCGATAGGCAAAACCAAGCCCAAATTGCTCGGTGATGGCGTCGATATCAATTTGAGCACCCGTGAGGAAGCTCCACGATTTCGAGGAGTAACGTTGCATCAGTGCATGTTTCTTGAGCCGATCAGGGGTGTCATGCTCAGGATCGATCGTAATGGAAAAAAAGTGAAAATCTGTTTTACCTCCAGTCCCCGCTTTTAACGCCTTGATGGTTTCCCCGAAGTTTCTGGTGACTCGGGGACAGAAATCAGGAAACGGGCAGCGAGTAAAAATAAATGTGAGAGCCAAAGTCTGACCTTGGTAGGTCGCAAAGTTAATCCGCCTACCGAGTTCGTTAGTGAACGAGTAATCCGGCATCAGATCTCCAACCTCCAATGGTTCCACCTCTCGAACTCGGCGGAAACCCTCACGCGGAGACGGGACCGGATCCACAGTGGTTTCCCCGCGACGCTCCAACCGGCGAATCCATCCATCCTTCGAAGTAACAACCATCTCAAAAGTGACTACATCACCCGGCTTAAAACCAACCAGTTCATTGGCACTTTTGACCGAGAAGGGCATGGTCATTGCCGCCATGTAACCGGGAATTTCCTCATGCTTGATGCGAACGGTTTGCTGGTTTGGGTCAATCTCTTGGATTACTCCGCGAGTCAAATAAACTTTTGGGGAGAAACTCGTTCGACAAGCTCCAAGCAACCCCAACATCATGGCCAACCCTGCTGCCACTGCCCACTGTCTAGTTCGCTGCATTCTATTCTGAACGAGAAATGATCTCCTCTACAGTCGGTTTCGAGGCCGCTTTTGCACGAGCTTCCGCCCGTTCTACTGCCTGTTCGAGTTCAGTGATAAATACATAACGTTGACTGGGAGTGACGCTTAATTCGCGCGGCCAACCCCGACGTTTGCGCACCACCACCTGCCGATGATTCGCCACCCACGAGTTGTGCCAACGCTCCTGAATCCCTCCCAGTTCTTTCTTACCAACCCGTTCAATATCCACGAGTAAAATACGGCGCACTGGTATCCCAAGGATGACTATTTTGAGATAACGCCTTCCGATATCATACGACATCTGACTTTTCAGTATCACCAACAGAAGGGAAATACTTGCTAAACTACAGGCGATGATCCAAACGATTTTCATTCTCGCGTTCTTTGACCTAACCAGAGAAACAATACCGGAAATGCCAATCCCAACATCAGTGCCACGCAGACTCGCCACGGGTGTTTGTTCGTTCGAAACGCAAGGTAAATACCCAGTGCGATTGTAATCATTAACGCGATGGCCATCCCGATCACCATAGCCTTAAAAAGCCCCGTTTCATACCCCACCGCATTTGGGCTTGGATAATACTGTTCCACATGAATGGACCTCAACTTCCAAAACCAATCCACCTCTCCTTCCAACAATTTCAGTTTTCTCCGCCCTGCGACCGTTTGATACCAGCCGGTCAAAACGAAAAACATCAACAACGGTGCAAAAAAACAACTTAAATAGAGGTGCAACCGTCGAACCCAGCGCATCCGAGTGGCGGAAGGGTTGGCGACAGGTACATCCATAATTCATTCTCCAATCAGAACTCTACTTTTCCGCTGGAACTGGGATCAAAATCGTCCGACCCACGATGATATTATTCGGATCCATCGCAGGATTCGCTCGCTTTACCGCATCCATGGTTACGGTGGATTTCCCCTTCTCCCGAAGAACTGCATTGTATGCGGCGACGATTTTGGAAAGGCTCTCGCCGGTTTTCACCTTGTGACGAAAGAAATCTCCTTCGACCTCAACCACCTCAGGCTTGGGGGTTGGCCCGTGGTTCACCGGAGGCGGAGGAGCAGTAGCTGCAATCTTGGCGAGCTTCTCCATCCGCTCAATCATCATCTTGTTATCGCCCTCCCTCTTCCGGTCCACTTCCTGAATTTTCTCAACGAACTTCTTCAAATCCTCCCGCGACACCAGATTCCCCAATGCGCGTGCCTGATCCTCTCTTAAATTCTCCCGCAACGCATGAATCTCAGCACTTTGCTCAGTGGATTTGCGCGATAACAATAAGTTCGCCTCCTGTAGTTGCTGCAACAAACCCTCCAAGCTACGGAATCGTTCCTCGATTTCTTTTCGCTCTTGAATCGCGGCTGCTTGTGCCGCTGCATCCTGCGCTTGCAAGGGCAACCCAGCTGAAGTCAAGGTCAACCAGGCCAAGCCTGCTGCTAAAAAATGCTGTTTCATGAGTCTCAACTTAGAAATGTTTGACCCCAGTCGCAAGCGTGAATCCCCACACTTATTCACGGCTTATCCTCAATTCCAACAACTCCCCCTCCAAGGGTCAAACCTTTTCTCCGGGGCTGACTTTCTCGTTGCTTCGTGGTAATCATCCGCCCGCCGGTGTCGCTGACGTGTGCCCACTGTTCTAGAAATACTTAAACTGAGCTCGGATTACCTTGCCAAACGCGGTGTTGATTCTCCGCGCCTACAGGCCGAGCTCCTGCTTGCACACATCCTTGGGCTCCCGCGCCTCAAACTTTACCTCAACTTTGAAACAATACTCGGCGACAATGATGTGGATCAGATGCGTATGATGGTTCGTCGCCGAGGCCAGCGTGAACCACTCCAACATTTGTTGGGAACCACTTCCTTTTGTGGTTTGGAAATCAAAACAACTCCTGACGCACTGATTCCACGTCCCGAAACAGAATTGCTCGCGGAACGAGGTTGGACTTGGCTCAACAGTCGCTCGACTCCTCACTTTCTGGACTTCGGCACCGGAACCGGCTGCATCGCTATCACTCTGCTGAAGAATGCTCCCGGTTCACGCGG
>SXQI01000257.1 GCA_005793025.1 Verrucomicrobiales bacterium | reverse complement strand
GGTGCCCGAAAAGCCCCACCAACAGTTCGCTCGAAAAGATGCACTTGTCGCGCATTTCGGTCATACACCCCCCTAAAATCCGCGCCATTTCCGATCGGCCAGTTGATTGGATAAGCCCCGATTCCAAGCACTTTCTCCAATTCATCCAACAGAGCGAGCGGCTCCCGCATCGGCCTATCGCATTTATTCATGAAGGTAAAAATTGGGACGCCACGTTGCCGACACACTTCGAACAACTTGCGAGTTTGAGCCTCGATCCCTTTACCTGCATCGATGATCATCACCACCGAGTCCACGGCAGTCAGAACGCGGTAAGTGTCTTCTGAAAAGTCTTTGTGACCTGGAGTATCCAACAAATTGATCCGATACCCACTATAATCAAACTGTAAAACCGTTGAGCTGATAGAAATGCCGCGCTTTTTCTCCAACTCCATCCAATCAGACGTTGTCGCCCGTTGGTTTTTACGTGCGGTCACCGACCCTGCCAGTTGCACTGCCCCTCCATAAAGGAGGAGCTTTTCGGTCATGGTCGTCTTACCCGCATCTGGATGGGAGATGATGGCAAAGGTTCGACGTTTCTGGATTTCACTTGCGATGTCCACAGGGGTGCAGAGAATAGCAGCAGATTGCCGGAGCGCAACAAAGGCTCAGTAAACCGTTGGGGGTGATTTCACAAAACTAGGCAAGACCATCCAATGAAGATTCGGATCCAAAAAGCCGCTCATACGCCACCATGATCGCCCCTATTGTCACAGGCACCGAAATAAGAACCCCCACCACACAACACAAAAACCCCAAAATGTTCATCAAACCGAGAACAATGAGTAAACCAAATACAGACCACCAATGGCGACGGACGGCTCTGGAACTTGTGCCCATGGCTTCCCAGAACCCGAGACTCTGATCCATCACCAATGGGAGAGCGAACATCCAATTGACGGAGAAAAAAATCATCGCTGGTATGCCGAGGAGCACACATACCGCCGCAGTCAGCACCATCGGCATGGATGGAGCTTGAGTTTGCAGCAAGGCTGGCAACACAGCGAACATTCCCAGAATCAACCCGGGGAAAATACAAAGACCCACCAACAGTGACGGGACGATCTGAGCTAGAAAAAGTTGACCAAAACAATTATTGGACGCGGCAAACATGTCCGCGATCCGAGTCGGCAGTTGCCGCAATAATTGTAAGGCTACTTGATAGAGCCCTGCCACAAGGGGACCTGAGATGACCCAAAAGAGTAATGAGAAAACCCACCCAATCAGAGGGATCATTCCTAGGAGGAAAAACCCTCCCCAAATCAAGAGATAGACACCAAACGATCCGGTCAATAAACCGGGATTACTCTTGAAAAGTTTCCATCCGCCACCAACACACCCGAAAACATCCAAGGAATGTTTGGTCTTTGAGTGTGACTGAGGAGATATTGAAGCTCCCCCGAAAAACGTTGCGAACTCTGGAACGGTTCCCAACGATTTCCACACCGTTTCTCCATCTCGTTGGATTTGCGAACTTGCATTGAGTCGCCCTTCCTTAATCCATTGACCAACCAATTCTGCATTCGCTGGCCCAAACACTTGGCCACCATCTCCGAGAATTCTATACATAGCTCGCACTCACTTTCCAACCCACCCACGCTTAACATCCGAAATAGGAACAGTTGTTAGTAGGAGTGTACATCCTTGAAGGTTTCCGACAACTCAATACCGTTAACGTGATGAAACCTCAGGACTTACAACGGCTTTTAGCAATTCTCGGCACGGTTTTAATTGTTCTCACTGTTCCCCTCCGAGTTGGGGCAACGGCGTTACCCCGGAGTTCACCAGAAGCTCAGGGGGTTTCCTCCTCCGTTATCAGAGCGTTCGTAGAAGCGGCGGATCGCCAAATCAATACCATGCACAGCTTCATGCTCGTTCGGCATGGTCAGGTAGTTGCAGAAGGTTGGTGGAAGCCGGAATCCGCAGAAAAGAAACATGTGATGCATTCCCTCAGCAAAAGCTTCAACTCCACTGCAATCGGACTCGCTGTCGCAGAAGGGAAACTGAGCATTGATGATCCTGTGCTAAAATTCTTCCCGGAACACGCTCCTTCCGAACCATCGCCAAAACTCTCCGCGATGAGAGTTCGGGACTTGCTCACCATGTCCACAGGTCACGAAATCGAGGCCAAGTTTTCGACTAATGCACCGTGGGTAGAGACCTTCCTAGCGCATCCCGTGCCACACAAGCCGGGTTCTCATTTCCTCTACAATACTCCCGGAAGCCACATGTTGTCGGCGATCCTTCGAAAAGTAACTGGAGAAACAGTCCTTGATTATCTCAAACCACGATTGTTTGAACCCTTGGGGATCGAAGATCCCTCCTGGTCCACTAGTCCTCAAGGGAACACACTCGGCGGTTGGGGACTTTTTATTCGAACTGAAGACATCGCTAAGTTCGGGCAACTTTACTTACAAAAAGGCCAGTGGAATGGAAAACAACTGCTCCCATCTGCATGGGTTAACCAAGCGACCTCCAAGCAGGTTTCTAATGGCAGCGATCCTATCAAGGATTGGGATCAAGGGTACGGTTTTCAGTTTTGGAGGTGTCGCCACGGAGCTTACCGGGGTGATGGTGCCAACGGTCAGTTCTGCATCATTCTACCTGAACAGGACGCGGTTATTGCCATCACCGCCGATACTCGCGATATGCAAGCGGAACTCAACGTCGTGTGGGATAAACTGCTCCCTGCGTTTCACTCCAAACCGCTCAAAACCAACCCTGTCGAGGAAGCAAAACTCAAGAAAACCCTCCAAAGTTTAGAGGTTAAAGTTTCCAAACCAAACTGATCTTAAACCCGTTGCAGAGCTCGACCGTTGAGTTTTCCATCGACTCAGGGAATGTTCATTCGCGGATTGCATTTTCGGCCCTCCCTCAGCACTCTTGGATCTTAGTTAGGTTGCGGATCGAATACTATATATGCCAAATCCTTGGACTGGAAAAGGGAACCCCTACACGCGAAAAGAAGTCGTCGAACGATTACGAGCTACCTTAAAAAAAGGTGAACCCATTATCGCCGCCGGTGCAGGCACTGGGATTAGTGCCAAATTTATCGAGAAAGGCGGAGCGGACCTTATCATCATCTATAACTCCGGCAGGTTCCGGATGGCAGGCCGTGGATCCACGGCGGGGTTGATGGCCTATGGTGATGCGAACGAAATTGCCATGGAGATTGGGGAGCACGAAGTTTTACCCGTTGTTGAAGAAATCCCCGTGATCTGCGGAGTTCATGCCAGCGATCCTCGTCGACGGATGTGGCATTGGTTACTACAAGTGAAAGACATGGGATTTTCCGGTGTAAATAATTTTCCCACCCACTGCATCGTTGATGGCCATTTCCGACAAGTGCTGGAAGAAACCGGCATGAGTGTTTCCCATGAGTTTGAGATGGTGAAACTCGCACGAAAAATGGAACTTTTTTCCATTGTTTATGTCGCAACAGCGGCTGAAGCGGAGGCTATGGCTCGAGCTGGGGCGGATGCTATCATCGCACACGTTGGCACGACTGTGGGAGGTTCAATCGGCGTCACTGGTGCCGTTTGCACGTTAGACGACGCCGTAAAACGCACACAAACAATCATCGATGGGGCAAAAAAGGTTCGCAAAGACATTGTATTTCTTTCACACGGAGGCCCCATTTGCACTCCCGAAGATGCAGCCTACGTGAACTCTCACACGGATTGCGTCGGGTTCGTTGGTGCTTCCAGCCTTGAACGGCTAGCAGTGGAAGAGTCGTTGACGCTTCTAACTCAAAAATTCAAACAAATCCCTAGTAAACGGATCACAAGTGCGGGCCACAAAAAACGCTAATTCAGCCTGTGCATGAAGCACCCGGGCGCTGTCCGCTACAGCATCATCGCCGTCTCGATAGCTCTGTTGGATCAGCTCAGCAAGCGACTCGTTGTCTATGGTCTGAATCCTTCGGACGAAAAAAACGTCATCGACGGTTTTTTTAAACTCGTTCACTGGGGCAATACGGGTGCCGCTTGGAGTATGTTCCACGGTAACAACGAGTTCCTAGCGATACTTTCGTTGGTTGCTTTGCTCGGCCTGATTCTTGGCCGGAAACACTTTGCAATCCAATCCAAGACGGGGCAAATCGCATTCGGCTGTGTCTTGGGTGGAATCATCGGAAACATGATCGATCGACTTTTCGTGAATCATGTCATCGATTTCATACGGTTTTATTTCTACCAGCGCGGCGGTGAAGAAATCGGGTTCCCTGCTTTCAACGTTGCCGACATGGCCATTTGCACAGGCGTTGGACTTCTTTTTTTGCTTTCATGGCAAGGGGAAAACAAACCACTTGAAACCATCGAGGCTCCTTGAACTCACTGTCCCCAGCCATTTATCTCGCGGGCCCCACCGCAGTAGGAAAATCGGCTCTCGCACTTGAACTCGCTAGATTGTTGCCCGGAGAAATTATCAGCGTGGATTCCATGCAAGTTTATCGGGGACTTAATATCGGAACGGCTAAACCCACCGCCGAAGAACAAGCCTCAATCCCCCATCATTTAATCGATGTCGTGGATTTATCTCAATCGTTCGATGTGGCCCAATTCGTTCGCCTCGCGAAAACCGCCGAAGAAGGAATCCGAGCACGCAACCGAATCCCTATTTATTGCGGTGGAACTGGGTTTTACTTCAAAGCATTGTTGCATGGTCTCTCCGCAGCTCCCCCCTCAGATCCCTTGGTTCGCTCTCTCCTTGAGTCCACCCCATTACCACAACTGCTCGATGAGTTACGCCAACGGGATCCAATAGCCTTCAGTTCCATCGATTCCAAAAACCCACGCAGAGTCATTCGTGCAATAGAAATAATAAGACTGACAGGCAGACCATTCTCTGAATTTCAACCTCCCGATCCCAAATCCAGTAGCCCAACCCTTTTCGTATTAAACACAACAACGAATGAACTTCGCGATCGGATCAACCATCGCGTTGATCGGATGTTCGAGATTGGATTGGAGACTGAAACACGATCTTTGTTGGATCAAGGTCTGAGAGAAAACCGCACAGCCCAACAGGCACTTGGCTACCGTCAGCTATTACAACATTTTGAGGGCCTGTGCTCTTTAGCCGATGCAATCGAACTTGTGAAGATTCGCACTCGGCAATTTGCGAAACGGCAGATCACCTTTTTTAAGCACCAATTCGCAGCTCGTTGGATTGAACATTCAAAAGACCTTACACCTCAATCCGTCCACACCGTTTTGAAAGAATCTGGTTGTTGAGGGTTCCCCACGTCAGTGAAGGGAGTTGACTCTACGGTCATCGAGGGCTACTGCTAAACCATGTTCAGGGACATCATACTGTTCATTTCGAGGAGCCGCATCGCCTCGGTGACTACAGCAATCCTGCTCAATGCGATCGGCGTTGCTCTCGTCCTCGGGGTTTCTGTGGAATCATTCGGTAATTACGGATGGGTGATATTCGTGTTCACCCCTAGCATCCTCGGCTTCAACACAGCCCTCCTGTATTCTCTCGGGCAGCAACGCTCCAAAGCGAGCACTGTGGGACTTGCGTCTATTAGTTTGCTCGTTGTCGCCATAGGGATTGTTGTTTTTGCTTTCGAGGGCCTCATCTGTTTGATGATGGCGGCTCCCATTGCTTATCCGCTCTGCGTATTAGGTGCGTGGATAGGTCATTTCACAGGCACCTGCATCAACCGTCGTTTTCTCAAGGTTCTCACTTCAGTAATCCTCCTTGCCGTCACCCCTCTACTAACCGCTCTCGAAGCGAAACTAAGTTTTGCTGCTCCAACCTCCAAAGTCACCAGTTCGATCGAGGTGAATTCTCCCATCGAAAAAGTCTGGAAACTTATTCCCGAATTCACCGAAATCAAATCCGACCCCGTGTTAATGTTCAAAGCGGGCGTTGCATTCCCTTTATCATGCCGGATGGAGGGCATGGGCGTCGGTGCTCGCAGATACTGCGTGCTTTCTACTGGCACGATGACTGAAACGATCACGGCTTGGAACCCGCCTCATCACTTAGCTTTCGACGTGCTGACAACTCCACCATCCATGCGGGAAATCTCATTTTACAAAAACCTCAACCCTCCGCACCTCGACGGATTCTATGTTTCTAAGAAAGGTGAATTCCATCTCACCCCGTTAGCCGACGGTCGCACAAGGATTGAAGGCACGAGTTATTATGAAAACCGTTTGTGGCCTAGTGGGTATTGGTTAACGATCTCGGATTATGTCGTTCGTCATGTCCAACTCCGTGTTCTAAACCATCTCAAAATACTCGCTGAATCGTCCTCTGCCTTGCCTCATGAAGCTAATCTCTTGGAACGTTAATGGAATCCGCGCCTGTCTCAAAAAAAAACTTCCTCCATTACCTTACCGAACAATCCCCTGATATTCTTTGCCTACAGGAAACAAAAGCCACTGAGGCGGATGTCGAAGCGGTTTGGCCCAACACGTACGTAACTTACTGGAATTCGGCCCAGAAAAAAGGTTACTCCGGCAGTGCCATTTTTACCAAACATGAGCCACTAAAAGTTACCACCGGCATCGGGCAAACGATGCACGATAACGAAGGGCGTGTCCTAAACGCTGAGTTCGACAATTTTCATCTTGTGAATGTGTATGTCCCCAACTCCCGACGGGAACTCACTCGGCTTCCCTATCGGCAACAATGGGATGCCGCATTTCTGTCCCATTTGAAAAAACTGCAGCGCACAAAGCCCGTCATCTTTTGTGGCGATCTCAACGTCGCACACACAGAACTCGATCTGGCTAATCCAAAAGCAAACATTCGGAACCATGGATTCACTGCCGAAGAACGTGCTGGTTTTGATGGATTTGTGAGAGCAGGCTTCATCGATAGTTTCCGCGAATTTGAAAAAGGAGTAGGGCATTACACTTGGTGGAGCCCCATGCAGGGCGCACGAGCCCGCAATGTGGGTTGGCGAATCGATTATTTCCTCCTGTCTCAATCCCTCAGACCGAACCTCAAGAGGGCGTTTATCCATCGAGAAACTCTGGGTTCCGATCATTGCCCCGTCGGCATTGAAATCGACATATAGCCGGATTTCGACTTTTCTTATGCTTTGAATTTCGGCATAACTTCCCTATCACTTGCTAATCTATGAACCCGCGCAAATGGAGAGTTGCTGGCATTAATTTCGATCATTTCCATATGGGCGACCTTTTGAGAATGGCCAGAAACCATCCTGAGGTCGAACTCGTTGGCATCTCTGACGAAAACCCACAACGGATGGAGGAAGCCATTCGCAAGCAGCGACTGCCACGCGATCGGGCATACACCGATTACCGGGCCTGCATGGAGAAAGCCAAACCCGACGTTGTGATCCTCTGCCCTTCCGCTTCTCAACACGGGGCGTGGGTCAAAAAAATCGCACCTTACAATGTCCATATCATGGTTGAGAAGCCATTCGCTGCTTCACTCAAGGAGGCTGATTCCATGATTACGGCGATGCCAAAAGATAAAACCCTGATGATTAATTGGCCGCTCCAATGGGTAACATCCCATTGTAAAACCTATCAATTGATCGAAGCGGGACACATCGGCGAGGTATTAAACGTGTGGCATTTCGGAGGCAATCGAGGTCCCTTATTTCATGGGGCAGATAAAGTAGAGAAAACTCCAGCTCAGGTTGCTCAAGAAAAACCTGATTCGTGGTTCTACAAACGCGCCCACGGGGGTGGTTCCCTTTTGGATTATCTCGGTTATGGCACTACCTTAGGGACTTGGTTTCAAGGAGGTCGCAGACCTATCGAAGTCACCGCAGTTGTGGATGAACCCGCTGGACTGGAGGTGGACGAACACAGCCTCGTGGTTGCTAGGTATGCTCACGGCCTCTCCAAATTCGAGACTCGGTGGGGCACGTTTACCGATCCTTGGACCACCCAGCCTCAACCCAAATGCGGTTTCACCATCACGGGAACCGAAGGCACCATTTGTTCCGATGATTACGAAGATTTCGTTACCGTCCAAACCCGTAAGAAGACGAAACCACATCGCCTCGTCGCCCCTGCATTGAAAGCACCGTTCCAAAACCCCGTTCAGTATCTCCTGCATTGTCTAAAAACCGAGCAACCGCTCTCTGGGCCCGTCAGTCTTGCTACCAGTCGCCTAGGCCAAGAAATCGTCGATGCTGCCATCCGCAGTGCTCGGTTAAAGCGGACGGTCCAGCTTCCCTAACTTCGCATCCAAGGGCACGAAGGTGATTAATAAAAACGTTTTTACAGACACCCATGCGCACCTTGACTTTCCGGAGTTTTCTCAGGATTTAAACGCAACTATCGACCGTGCCCACATTTCTGGGGTTTCGAGAATCATCAGCATCGGGACGGATTTAGAATCAAGTCGTCGAGCCATCCAATTAGCTGAACAGTTCGAAGGCGTCTTCGCTGTGGTTGGTTGGCACCCTTCAAATGTGGAAAATGCTCCCGACGATATCCGACCGGCTCTGAGGGATCTGGGAAAGCACCCCAAAGTGGTCGCGATTGGAGAGACAGGCTTGGATTTCTACCGACTTCCATCAACTCGCCCAACCGATACCATCCTTGATGATGGAGAATACAAAAAACGGCAGGCGCGGCTTTTTTCTCAACAACTGGAAATTGCTCAGGAATTGGGACTCAACTGCGTGATCCATCAACGCGCGGCTGCGCAGGAAACGCTCGACCAACTGCGACCCTTCACTCCTCGTGTCAGGGGAGTATTTCATTGTTTCGTCGATTCGCCGGACATCCTAAGGCAAGTATTGGATTTGGGTTCGATCGTCAGTTTTACTGGAATTACAACTTTTAAAAACGCCGCAGGCGTCCGAGACACGCTAGCCACGACGCCAATTGAGGCGTTGATGTTGGAGACGGACTGCCCCTATTTAGCACCCGTTCCGTATCGCGGTAAACGTGCCGAACCAGCCCACGTCCGAGAAATTGCTGAGATCATCGCGAAAATCAAATCTGTAACGCTGGAAGAATTAAGTCGCATCACCGAGTCCACGGTTGAGCGATTCTTCCCAAAAATAGTGGTCGAATGAACCTCAAGTTCCGACAACCATGGTGCTTGCGATCCTTGTCCCTAATGCGATGTAAATGCCTTTCGTACGCTCTGTTAACTTGGTTGGGATGGATGATTTCAGTTTCAGCAGTTCCACCCGAGCAAATCCAACAAATGATCCATCGGCGATGGCAGGACCCCACGATCCCATCAGTTCTGAATATCACCTCATTCGCACAAACCACGGACGGCTACCTCTGGATCGGAACGCGAGACGGATTGATTCGTTTTGATGGACTCAAGATCAAACATTACAGAAAAATCGACACTCCCGGTCTTTTTAACGACGATTTCCAAACGCTCCTCGTGACGCGGGATCAAACCCTCTACTGCGGAACAGTGGAGGGAGGACTCGTGCGAGTGAAGGATCAAGTTTTCAGAAGTTTTATCCGCGAGGATGGCCTTTCTAACCGTAGGGTGGCCGCCCTCGCGGAGCACGCGGACGGGACCATTTATATAGGAACACGCGCAGGTGGAGTTCTCCTCTTACGGAAAGATCAAATCACCCAACTGACCATTCCCGGACAGGGCTTCTTCGATGTGAGATCAATGTGTCTCGTTAACGGCGAGATTTGGATGGGGTCGGGTTCAGAGTCTGATACTG
>SXQI01000256.1 GCA_005793025.1 Verrucomicrobiales bacterium | reverse complement strand
TATCCCGAACTCATCGTTGAAGCCGCACGTGATCAACCTAAACGGGAGATCGGATGGATGACTCGCTGTCTGCCGCTCACACTCCCATCGGGGCGCATACTCCTCCCGCTTTATTCGGATGGGTTTAACCTTTCAATGGTTGCGATCTCTGACGATTCAGGATCCACATGGAAGACCAGCCAACCCCTGATCGGGCTGGGTAATATCCAACCCACTCTAGCTCGTCGCAAGGACGGGTCGATTCTCGCCTTCATGCGGGACTCTGGCATTCCACCCCATCGAGTAATCACGAGCACCTCCCGTGATGAGGGTCAGACGTGGACGATTGCAACCGACACGGATCTTCCAAATCCGGGAAGCAGCCTTGCCGTGACGGTTCTCGCTGATGGCCGTTGGATTATGGCTCTGAACGATACGGAGAAAGGCCGCCACAAATTGAGCATCGCCCTCTCCACAGACGAAGGGCAAACATGGCCACGGCGAAAAACCCTTCAACAGACTCAATATCAGCAAGGCGGTTTCGGCTACCCCACCATGATCCAATCTCCTTCCGGAAAAATTCACCTGACTTACTCCATCAAACAATCCCAAGGGGCCTCGATCCAACACACCGAATTTTCCCCTGATTGGTTGGACCAAGGAACCACGGAGTTCTAATAAAGTCTCCAAGCCCAAGTTACAAAGAACCTCCTTATCGTCACTCACCGCATTATTGGGGTCTTCACGATCAACGTCAGGCTTGTCAGGCACGGTTTCAAACCCTTATTGATTAGTGACTTTTAATGATGAATATGTTGGCGAAACGGGTCATTCCCTGTTTGGACGTGCATGCAGGGGCAGTGACGCGAGGGGTGCAGTTTGGCAAGGTGGAGGAGGGTGGGCTGAGAAATGTGGGGGACCCTGTGAGTTTGGCTGTTCTGTATGATGAACAGGGGGCGGATGAGATGGTGTTTTTCGACATCACGGCGAGTGCTCAGGGCAGGGGAACCATGGTGGAAACTATCGAGCGGGTGGCAGACCGTTGCTTCATGCCGTTAACGGTTGGTGGTGGAATCCGCACGGTCGCGGATATGAATACGATGTTGAAAGCGGGTGCCGATAAGGTCTCCATCAACTCCGCAGCATTATCCACTCCAGATTTAGTTCGGGAGGGAGCCGAGAAATTTGGAAGCCAATGTGTCGTGGTTTCGATTGATTGCAAACGTACCAGCCCGGATCGGTGGGAGGTTTTTTCTCACGGGGGCCGGAAGTCCACTGGTTGGGAAGTTCAGGATTGGGCCGAACGCGCTGTCGAATTGGGTGCGGGAGAGATCGTGCTGAACAGTATCGACTCCGACGGGATGAAGCAGGGTTTTGACCTCTTGATTACCAAGCGAATCAGCGAAGCCGTGAGGGTGCCAGTGGTTGCAAGTGGCGGAGCAGGGACATTGGAGCACCTAGCCGAGGTGTTGGTGGATGGACAAGCCAATGCGGTGCTGGCGGCAAGTATTTTTCATTTTGGAGATTTTACCGTGCGTCAGGTGAAGGATTATTTGGCTGAGCGCGGGATTACGGTGCGGCGATGAGCGAAAGTTTTTTCAAGAGGGGTGGTTGAATGAGTTTTATCGAAAAACTAAAGTTTAACGAGGACGGGTTGATTCCGGCGATTGTGCAGGAGGCTGGAACAGGGCGAGTCTTGATGATGGCATGGATGAACCGGGCTTCGGTGGAGAAGACATTGGCGACGGGAAACACGTGCTTTTGGAGTCGATCCCGCCAACGATTTTGGATCAAAGGGGAATCAAGTGGGCATTTTCAGAAAGTTAAGGACATGGCGTTCGATTGTGACGGGGATACGTTATTAGTTCAGGTGGTGCAGACGGGAGCCGCATGCCACGAGGGTTACAAGAGTTGTTTTTTTCGGTCGGTCGATCCTGCTGGTGAGTTGTTGCCAATCTCCGAACCTCAACTCGAAACTCCAGAACAAATGTATGGAAAAAAGGGGTGATTGCCTCGAGCCATCAATTCGGTTCTTGCGGCGATTGGTTACATCGAGAACTTATAGAGTTCGTTGCGTGTCATGGCTGAACAATTAGTCCCTTTCAACACGCCGTTATGGTGGATCACTTTAGCGGTAGTGACGTTCGCGCGTGGCATGGATTTTTTGAGTACTTTTGTCGCCACGCCAAATCTTGTCCTCGAGGCTAATCCGATCGCGAAACGGCTGGGGTGGCGTGGAGGGATGGTTGTAAACGTTGGGGTCGCAGTGGTCGTTGCCTTTTGGACACTTCCGGCCATCATTGTGGTTACGACAAGTTTGTTAGTAGCCGCCCGTAATTTCCAAGGAGCTTGGTTAATGCGGACCATGGGTGAGGACGCCTACAGAGCTTGGATGGCAAGGTATCTTTCCAGTGCGCCGACAACATTGGTTCTCGGTTGTATCGTCGGTCAATCTTCCTTAGTGGCGATCATTGGGTTCCTTTTATTGGCTTTCGGCGAATCAAGACTTATGCCGCTGGGAGTGGGAATGGGGATGATCACCTATAGTTTGGCGATCCTAGTTTTCTCCTGTCTTTCCTTGTGGCGGATGCGGCGTCATTAGGTATATTCGTCCGCACCAATCGCTTAACTATGTATTCGCCAAATTTGGACGAGTTTTTAACGCTGACCGGACAAGGAAACTTGATCCCGGTTTCCAGGCGATTGTTGGCGGATTACGAAACACCTCTGTCTGCTTATCTTAAAATCCGGGGCCAAGGAGAGTCGTTCCTTTTTGAATCGGTCGAGGGTGGGGAACATTTGGGTCGATATTCTTTCGTAGGTTGTAATCCCCGTGCAGTGATCCGTCAGGAAGGAGATCAAATCTCAGTCTTGGAAAATGGGAAAGTGTCGCAGTCGTTTCGGGTCTCGTCAGAAGCTGGCAAAGATAGTCCGAACATCGTCAGAGATGGGTTGGTGGTTGTCGAACGGTTGTTGCAGCAATTCCGCCCGGTCACTCTTCCAAACCTGCCACGCTTTACTGGTGGAGCCGTCGGATTTATTGGATACGAGTTTATTCACGATGTGGAGCCGATCATTCCGCGCCCCCAGCGAAATGATCTAGGAACACCCACGATGTACTTTCTTATCGCGGACGAGTTACTGATTTTTGATCGTGTCGCGCAAACCCTGACGATCCTCGTCAACGCTGTTATCGATGGCACAACGTCGAGTGCTGAGGCTTACGAGAATGCTGTGGGAGAAATCGACCGAATCGTTGCGTTGCTCGAGCAGCCAATTGAGTTTAAGCCCGCCGACCTCCCAACAGAGGTAGCTGCGTTACCCTTTGAGTCTAACCTGACCCAAGAAAAGTTTTATTCCCACGTTGCGGCTGCAAAAAAATACATCACTAGCGGAGACATTATCCAAGTCGTTGGATCCCAACGATTCTCGACGAAGACGCACGCTACACCGATCGACATCTACCGCGCCGCTCGTTCGATCAACCCATCGCCATACATGTTTTTATTGGAGTTGGATGGGTTTTCGCTCGTGGGAGCATCGCCGGAAATCCATGTGCGTTGCGAGGATCACCAAGTGGAAATTCGGCCTATCGCGGGAACACGACCACGAGGCAAGAGCGAGGTTGAGGATTTAGCTAATGAAAAGGAGCTTCTGGCTGATCCCAAGGAACGTGCCGAACACGTGATGCTCGTCGACTTGGCACGCAATGATCTGGGGAGAGTCTGCGATTTCGGCTCGGTGCGGGTGAGTGAGCTGATGATCATCGAACGCTACAGCCATGTCATGCACATCGTATCCGAAGTGGAAGGCAAGCTGGCATCTGACAAAACTCCGTATGATCTAATGCGTGTCACATTCCCTGCTGGCACTTTGTCGGGGGCCCCTAAGATCAGGGCGATGCAAATCATTGCTGAACTAGAGCAATCTCAGCGCGGCCCATACGGTGGGTGCGTCGGTTATTTCTCGTTTAGTGGCAACCTCGATTGTTGCATCACGATTCGGACGGCTTTGATCAAGGACGGTCGAGCCTACGTGCAAGCCGGGGGAGGGTGGGTCAACGACTCAATACCTGAGGCTGAATTTCAGGAAACGGTGAATAAATCAAAAGCGATGCTCAAAGCGGTGGCACTCGCCGAAAGTTTTGGCGGGAGCCAAAAACAAGCCGAATAGAATGACTTAAATCGGTGTCTGAAGAACGAATAACAATTAAAACCATGCGTCTTAAAACCTTACTTCTCATTTTGCTGAGCTTTGGCACGCTCTTCGCCCAAGCCCAAAAAAAATCTAAGCTCACCTTAAAGCAAGGAGACCATATCGCGATTGTAGGGAATGCGCTGCCCGATAGATTCCAACATACAGGCTGGATTGAGACGATGGTTCATGCCCGCTTTCCGGATCACCGGTTGGTCTTTAGGAATCTAGCCGCTGCCGGCGACGAGGTCGTGACGAGGCATCGTTCCGAAAACTTCGGCACCCCTGACGATTGGTTGAAACGGACGCAGGCCGATGTTATCTGGGCTTTCTTTGGGTTCAATGAATCATTCCAAGGTGAAGCAGGGTTGGCGAAATTTAAGCAGGATCTCGAAAAATACCTGAAAGAGACCTCGGCCAAGAGTTATTCAGACCGTGGTTCAGTCCGCATCGTTCTGTTTTCTCCCATCGCCAACGAGAAACATTCCGACCCCAATTTCCCAGACCCCGCTGCTAATAATGCAAACCTTCAACTCTACACAACAGCGATGGCTGAAGTGGCTGAACGCAATCAAGTCCCGTTCATCAATCTTTTCAACCCATCTCAGCAATTATACCAATCGTCCGCTAAGGAACGAATTTCACTCACAATCAACGGCATTTTTCTGAGCGATGAAGGTGACCGTCGAATCGCGCCTATTCTATTCGAACAATTGTTCGGCGAACCCGCACCGGAAGGGAACTATCAAAAACTCCGCGAGGTCGTGAATCAGAAAAACGACCAATGGCATGGGCGCTATCGCACGATCGACGGATACAATGTGTATGGAGGACGGTCCCAACTCAGTTTTCCTTCCGGTAAGGACGGCCCCCAAATCACGAACTACAAAGTGATGCAAGAGGAGATGGGTCAACGCGACGTGATGACCGCTAATCGGGATCTCCGGGTTTGGGCGGTGGCTAAGGGGGGCGATCTCGTGGTAAACGACTCAAATCTACCGGCTGTTACCAAGGTCGAAACAAACAAGCGTGGGACTTTGCCCGACGGGAGTCATACGTTTCTCGGAGCAGAAGCAGCGATCGAAAAAATGACGATCCATTCAGGCATGAAGGTAAATCTCTTCGCTAGTGAAGAACAATTTCCTGAACTGGTGGCACCCGTC
>SXQI01000029.1 GCA_005793025.1 Verrucomicrobiales bacterium | reverse complement strand
GCTTTAGCGGCCTTATCGAACAACGACGCGATGGCGCGATAGCTCGTGGCGGCTTCGTCCTTCTTGCCCGCTTTTACGAGGGAGAGGTAGTTTTTTTCCACCGTTTTCAGCCGCGATTTAACGCTCTGATTCCGGCTCTGCTTGCGGACACTGCTGCGCATCCGGCGTTCGGCTGATTTCGTATTCGGCATAAAGTATTGACTCTCGAAAGTAACTCGAGTCTTGAACCCTAGCAATCAGGGAGGAGAACGTCAAAACCTTTCTCCACGATTATTTATCGCGATTTGGTGAGTAATCCACCTCTGCGGTGAATGCGAGGTCGGGGTCACCGCGTTCTTGCATTGATCGGCACAGAATCCGCAGGCTGGGGTTTACTTTGTAGGTTGATTGTTTGCCACCTGAGTGGATTACGACGGGTTTTCCAAAATTAACCAATCGTTCATCAAGAAAAACCTTGGTGCCTTCAAGGGTGGCTCCTTCCAGAGTGATCTTGTTCCCTTTGCAGGAGGCTTGAATCTCTGTTCCTTTCTTAGGCTGGCTCGTCTGAAGCCAGAAGAAATCCTTAACGACTTCGTCTGTCATAGCCCAAGTCAACTCATGAGGAACTGGGTTTCTTACTGCTGAGTACATCTCGGTGATTTTATCTCGGTCCGGAAGGCCTCCATGTCCGTGGTTCTCGATCCATTGAAATGTTACTGGATAGATATCATCCCGATTTCCACGGAGTTCTTTAACCGAAGCGTCAAACGCCTGACATCGGGATGCACGTCCATACATCGTATCTTTTCCCCCCACCATGAACGAAAACCGGGTGGTTCGAAGTGTCTTGGGGGTAGTTTCCCCATCGGTGGGTGCTGCGGCGGAGGCATGAATTGCTGCAAACCGATACGGGATTTTCGGACCGATTGCGAACGCGCCGTAACCTCCATGGGAGTAACCCATAATAAACACTTTGTTGACATCGACATCTCCGAACAAAGCGAATTGTCGGATCAAATTCTCGATAAGCGGGTAAACATAGACGTCATAAAACCCATTCCAAGTGTTGTTGGGAGCCCGTAAGGCAAGGTATTGGTAACCACCCAATTCGGGGTGATCCTTATAATAATACTGCATCATTTTCCACTGGCTATCATTGAGCTCCTGTGGCGCACCTCCGCCGCCGTGCATCGCGATGAACAGCGGCCAACCGGAGCTGGGGCGTGTGCCAACGGTCTTAACCACATATGGGCTGAGATGTTGAGCGAACCGGACGATGTTCGACGCGAAATCCTGATGTGCGCTCTGATGAACGCTCACCGAGCGATAGGCACTCCAGACTGCCTGACGAACCGCAGGTTCGTTGTTGCGTAGGACAAGATCCAGTTGTGGGGAAAACTTCCACTTGGATTGTTGTTCATCTGTGGCTTCAAAATAGGCGGTCACTGCCTTTTTCAGTTTCGCGTCATCGGCCTTTTTCAACGGTCGAATAATCGGAGGTGGAGAATAGCAGACAGGCGAAGCTAGCCCGACTGCTTTGGCCGGTTCGAGGTATAGCGTGATCAACGCCTCCGCCTGATCCTTTGGAATAAAATCCTGCGATGCAGTCTGAATTCCGGATACGACCTGAATTCTGTAGGTCTGATTCTTTGCCAAAATGAATGAGAGAAAATCGTTTGAGTCAGCAGACTCACCTTTACTGCGACCTTGTTGGATTTTTTTGCCGCTTGCGGCTTCCATGACCGTGACGTCCGCAGCGGTGCGAAGACCTTGGGCGCGATCAACCACTTTGATCGAAAGCCGAACCTGATTCGGATCCACTACTTTTGTGGGAGGGGCATAGGAATCAGTCACATTGACTGCGCTGACCGTGTCCAAATTCGCTGCCCAAACCATGGGGAAGGAGAGGCCTGTTTTGCGGAAGCTGGTGGCGTAAATGGCGTGTTCGCGCACATCCTTCATCGCCTGCGAGGCATCGCCGACGAACCATCCACGATCGAGGCCGTTGGGATCCGGCTCCGCAGCGCCTGTAAAATGCCAACGTTGGTCCCAAACCTCCACCCAAGTATGGTTGCCCCGTTTGTTTGCCCAAAGCGGTGTGCCAGCGAGGCGGGCTGGGATGCCGACAGAGCGGCACGCGTCCACCAGCAAGATGGACAAACCGGTGCAGGAAGCTAAGCCGCTATCCATCGATTCAAGCGGGCTCTGATCGGCCTTTTTACGTCCCGTTGAGTATTTCACCTTAACTAAACCGAAGAGTTTTTCATTCAGTCGTTGTGCGGCCTCTCCTGTCGTTCGGCAGTCCTTGATTAGTGGGAGACACATGGCTCGAAATGATTTACGCCACGAATCCCGACGTTCATTGATGCTCGCGTACGGGAGGACATCATTCAGAAAAATATCCTCCGGAACCGCCGAGGACCACGGAGACGATCTGCGTGAATCGTAGGCGAGCTTTAGATTCTCAAGGAGAAACGCGCCACTGAGGCTTTTCAGGTCTGATTCGGGCATGTTTTCCACTAAGAATTGCATGCCATCACGTTGTTCGCGCGGGGCTTTGTTGAGTGCAAGGGCGATCTGGTTCGAATTGGTTCCTGCTGTTTTGAGTGCTGCAGCGGTTTTCTCCGACCACCAAGGTTTGCTTGGAGCCGCCCACGTCAGACTCAAAAGGGCCAAACCACACAACACGGCGCAGAAATTGAACCTGCTCCAACTTCTACCTGAGCCCAAAAGATTGGCGTTATTTGTGATTAACATAAATGGTGGGTGATAGAGTCGCAGCACAGAGGGCAGATTTCTAGCTCCTAATTCTCGTGAATGGAGTTCGCTTGTGAAAAATTTCACAAATTCCCTTGCTTGACCAATTCTCTCTGATTATTTTGAAAATGAAAGGGCCTGAGCCCTATTTATGCAACAAACTGCCGAAATTGGATACAATTCCAAGGTTGAAGGGGACGTCATCGTTACCCGCGCGGATGCAGCACTCAATTGGTGTCGAAAGAATTCGCTTTGGCCAATGCCCATGGGGTTGGCGTGCTGCGCTATCGAGTTGATGGCGGCAGGAGCGAGTCGATTCGATATCTCCCGTTTTGGGTCTGAGGTGATGCGGTTTTCGCCACGTCAGAGTGATCTCATGATTGTTGCGGGAACCGTGACTTACAAAATGGCACTGGCGGTCAAACGAATTTACGATCAGATGCCCGAGCCGAAGTGGGTCATTGCGATGGGTGCCTGTGCCTCAACCGGCGGCATGTATCGGAGTTATGCCGTTTTACAGGGCGTGGACAATATTATCCCTGTGGATGTGTATGTCGCGGGTTGTCCGCCGAGGCCCGAGGCACTGTTGGATGCACTGATTAAAGTGCAAAACAAAGTGGCGAAAGAACCGCTTCTTTCGACCCAATGGAAGGCTCCTTGATTTTCTACCTATGACCTCACTGGAATTGGCAGAAAAATTGAAGCTTCAGTTTCCGGCGTTGATCTCGGCTCCTGCCGAGTTTCGGGGTGAAATCACGGTTCAATTGTCTGAGCCCAGCCAAGTAGCCGAGGTTTGTCGATTTGCGAAACAATCTCTTCAGTTCGATTATTTGGTCGATTTGAGCAGCGTAGATAATTACGGGGATGAGCCACGTTGGGTGTTGGTATATGAACTATACGGACTAGAGCACCGCTGCCATCTTCGACTGAAGATCAGTCTGAGCGAAGAGGCGGGAGAGTTGCCCACGGTTTCCGATGTCTGGCGCACAGCGAACTGGCATGAGCGAGAGATTTACGACATGATGGGGATTCGTTTTTCTGGCCATCCTGACCTTCGCCGTATCCTGATGTGGGAAGGATATCCCCATTATCCGTTGCGGAAAGATTTCCCTCTCGCAGGGAAGCAGACCGATTTACCCGATGTGGCATTCACCAACCCAGCACCCTTGGAAGGTGGGCCGTTTGTGACGGTGGCAGGAGGTTCCGACACACTCGCTCGCGAGCCGCGTGCGAGGGGCGAGTTGACACCATGAGCGTTCATATTCAGGACATTCAGTTTAAGGAACCTTCGGCTCGCGTTAAGGAGAGGTTCCAGTCGGCTTCGCCTGTCATTTCGGGTGCTTCTGAGGACCTGATTGATATGCAGGGTGAAAAAATGGTCCTTAATTTGGGACCTTCTCACCCGGCGACCCATGGAGTGTTACGAGTCATTCTGGAAATGGACGGCGAGTTCATCACGAAGGCGACTCCCGACATTGGATTTCTTCATCGAGGTGACGAAAAAATTGCCGAGAACATGACTTACACCCAGTTTATCCCTTACACGGATCGACTGGATTATCTTGGCCCCTTAGCTAACAACGTGGCGTATGTCCTCGCGGTTGAAAAACTGATGGGGATCGACAAATCTTTAACCCCACGTTGCCAATACATCCGGGTCATTTGTTGCGAACTGGCTCGCATCTCAGCGCATCTACTGGGGTTGGGTGCGTTTGCGATGGATGTGGGAGCGATGACCGTTTTCCTACACACGTTTCAAGAGCGCGAGAAGATTTACGATTTGTGTGAATCCTTGACCGGAGCCCGATTTACAACGACCTACACAAGAATCGGTGGTTTAAGTCGAGATTTACCGGACGGTTGGGTAGCTCAATGTCGCAAGTTTTTAGCGGAGGTCGTGGTCAATTTCGACGAGTCGGAAACGTTGCTGACTCGCAACAAGATTTGGGTCGATCGCACAAAGGGTGTTGGTGTGATTTCGAGAGAGATGGCAGTGGATTATGCCCTGTCAGGTCCGAATCTCCGTGGGAGCGGAGTGAATTTTGATCTGCGTAAAGCGCATCCCTACCTCGTTTACGATCAACTTGAGTTTGATATTCCGATCGGATCGGTGGGCGATTGTTACGACCGGTATTTAGTCCGGATGGAAGAGATGCGTCAGAGTGTGCGGATCATCCAACAGTGCCTAGACAGATTGCCGGGTGGTTCTGTGAACATTCCTGATGGCAAGGTCGTTTTGCCGGAGAAAGGAAAAGTACTCTCAAGCATGGAGGAGTTGATTCACCAATTTATCTTGGTGACGCAAGGGGTGGATGCACCTCCGGGCGAAGTCTATTTCGGAGCAGAAAATCCAAAGGGAGAATTAGGATTTTATATCAACAGTCGAGGAGGCGGAACCCCGCACCGGATGAAAATCCGCGCCCCATCGTTTGTAAACCTCAGTATCCTCCCCGAATTATTGCCGGGCCACCTGATGAGCGACACTGTTTCAATTCTTGGATCTTTGGATTTTGTCATGGGAGAATGTGATCGATGAGTGAACCCACCGAGATTTCCAGTGCGTCTAAGCTGAGCACAAACCCTCTGGCGCATGATGAACATTTTGTTGTCTCTCCCGAGCTTGAGGCTGAAGCAACCGAGTTGATCTCACATTACCCAGAAAAGCGGAGTGCGGTCCTC
>SXQI01000255.1 GCA_005793025.1 Verrucomicrobiales bacterium | reverse complement strand
GTCGAAGTGAGTGCCCGGACTGAGAATCTGAGTGACTTCGCGTTTTACCAACTGGCCCGGGCGAGCTTCTTCGACCTGATCGCAGATTGCGATTTTACGTCCTGCTTTGAGGATTCGAGCGATATAACCATTCGCCGCGTGAAACGGGATACCACACATCGGAACCGCGCCCCGCTTGGTCAAAGCGACGTTGAGGATCGGTGCAGCCACCTGTGCATCCTCAAAAAACATTTCGTAAAAATCTCCGAGTCGAAAGAACAAGAGAGCACCTGCAGGCAGATCTCGTTTGATCCGCTGATACTGCGCCATCATCGGCGTGAGTTGAACATCGCTCGCCATGTCAGGAGAAACGTTACGATGCCGCACGCTGCATACAACGCAAAATTTGAATCACACACACGTGCAGAAACGTTGAAGATTTCGCGTGTGAAACGGGTGCACAAAAAAAACTTTTGTTTTTTTCCGATTTCCTCTGGTCAAGAGAAAACATTTTAGTAAAGTCCTGAAGACAACCCGAAACATTACCAAGAAATTTGATGGGAGGTGAATTGCTCCATGGCTACAAAGAAAGCTGCTAAGGCCCCTGCCAAACCCGCTGCAAAAAAAGCGGCTGCGAAAAAACCCGCCGCTAAAGGTGGTAAGAAGTAATTCTTAAACGACGAGCCGTCCCGAGTGACGGTAGGGATTTTCGCGCCCGGTGGCTTGATCCTGTAAGGGATTAATGCACACCCCAAAGTGCCCTTCGGTTGTAGAGTGCCCGGCGTTTGAGACAGTCCCTGTTCAATTTCACACCACAATCGTGAGACCTTTGTTCGTAAGAGCAAAGTATCGTGATTGTGGTTTTTCTTTTTTGGTTTTCCTTTTCCTACAAAACCCGGTCATCCTCCTTTTATGGCAAAACTTGTTTTTGATATCGAAACGCTCGCACAACCGTTGGAGAATTTTGATGAGGTCCAGGTCGAATACCTTTTTCGTGAAGCGGGAAGGATCGCCGACCCAACCGCCAGCGAAGCCAAACGGGTTGAGATCGAGAACATGATGAGCTTGTGGCCTCTTACCTCGCGGGTCATCTGCATTGCGATGGTGAACGCCGAGACTTCTCGAGGCCAAGTTCTTTTCACGGCGGAAGATTTCGATGAGGACGAAACAAAAGCTTCGGGAGAAGTGGAGTTTGTTCCCTGCGTTGACGAAGGAGAATTACTGACGGCTTTTTGGGACGTCGCCGAACATTACGACTCGGTGGTGACATTCAATGGTCGTGGGTTTGATGTACCGTTCCTATACCTGCGTTCCGCAGTGTTGAATGTTCCCATTACACGAAAAAACTGGCTCGGTTATCGATATCAGGTGGAACCGCATTGCGATTTGGCTGAACAATTCACCTTTTACAATGTGAGCGGGCGCGAGGGTGCCGCACGCAAATTTAATTTAGATTTTTACTGCAAGGTGTTCGGGATCGAGTCGCCGAAGGGGCAGGGTGTGGATGGAACGTGTATGGCAGACATGGTGGCGGCTGGTCGTTTCCGAGAGATCGCGGAATATTGTTTAAGAGATGTTCGGGCGACAACCCAACTCTTCCACGTCTGGAAGGAACGGCTGGCGGGAATCAAGTAAGCGACTCGATGCGGACAAAATCTCGGTTGCCAACGAGCCGGACGCCCCGCTACTACTAGGCTCTTTGGTATGTCAAAAACTGCTCTATTATTTGCGGGTCAAGGTGCTCAATTCGTTGGGATGGGTCAAGATCTGGCTAATCAATATCCCACAGCTCGCTCACTGTTCGATCGTGCCAACGGCGCTCTGGGATATGATCTAGCTTCCATTTGCTTCGGGGGTCCCGAGGCGGAACTGCTGAAGACCGAGAACGCGCAACCGGGAATCTTTCTCGTGAGTTGGGTTGCGTTGCAACTTCTGCGTGAACGCGTGCCTCAATTCCAATTTCAAGCGACAGCAGGGCTCAGCCTAGGCGAGTTCACTGCGTTGACCGCAGCAGGCGTGTTGGAGTTTGAGGATGGGTTGCGCGTGGTGCGAATGCGGGGTCGGTTTATGCAGGAGGCTTGCGAGGCAACCCGTGGAGGAATGGCGGCCATCATTGGTCTGGAAGAGGGGCCTACTCGCGAGGTCTGCACCGAGGCCGATGTGGAGTTAGCGAATCTCAACTGCCCCGGCCAACTAGTTATCTCCGGGGAGGAGGCGAAGATCGCTCGGGCCTGCGAACTCGCGAAATTACGCGGCGCGAAGCGGGCACTCCCGCTGCCGGTTGCAGGTGCCTATCATTCTCGGCTCATGGCAAGTGCACAGCCGAAGCTCAGGGAGGCTTTAGCCGGAATCCCAATCCATTTGCCCGCAGTGCCGGTGATTAGCAATGTCACTGCGAAATCTCACGGGGTCGCCTCTGAGATCCACGAGCGTCTGGTGGAACAGGTCACTTCCTCGGTGCGTTGGGAGGAATCGATTCGATCCCTTCTCGCTCAAGGATTCACGCGCTTCATTGAGCTTGGGCCGGGCACAGCACTCTCTGGATTCATGAAACGCATTGATAAATCCGTTCAGGTCTTAAACGTCGGAGATTGCCCAAGCCTTGAACTCACGGCAGCAACCTTAGGGCAAACGTTGGAATCCTGATTCCTCCCCTCTCTGCACTGACCTCATGAAAAAAATCACCATCTACACTGATGGCGGGTGCGAAGGGAATCCTGGACCCGGAGGTTGGGCAGCAGTTTTAGCCTACGGCCCGCATCTCAAGGAAATCAGCGGTGGCGAGCCTGCTACAACGAACAATCGCATGGAGCTGCGGGCTGCGGTCGAGGCATTGGAAATCTTGCAGGAGGCGTGCGTCATTATTTTCCATACCGATTCGGAGTATCTTAAAGACGGCATTACTCAATGGGTTGCCGGATGGAAACGATCCGGATGGCGCACCAAGAGTAAAAAACCAGTGAAGAATCAGGATCTTTGGATGGCTCTTGATAAACTAACACAGAAGCATCAGATCCAATGGGAGTGGGTCAAGGGTCACGCAGGCCAACCTGAAAACGAACGCTGCGACGTTCTTGCAGGGCAAGCGATTAAAAAGATCCGTCAACAATACACGCCGGTTCAGCTCAAGGCGTTACTGGACGAATTCAAGACGGCTCCATCCGATCCGTCCTTATTTTGATGGGTTTCCGTTGGAGAAAGTTTCTCTCGGATCCGTCAATGTGCGAAGGAATGCAATGAGTGCCTGTTGATCCGCCGGGCTTAATGCCAATCCGCCTAAAGGATGTTTCGCAATGTTCGGATCAAGCGTGGTATTCGGCTGGATCCCCGTCATGTAATGGTTGATCACTTCCTCAAGCGTCGAAAACCGTCCATCATGCATGTAAGGGGCGGTAAGCGCGATGTTTCGCAAGGATGGTACGGCAAATTTCCCTCGGTCACCAGCGCGACCGGTGACGCCCATGCGTCCAATATCCTTGGCTTCGGTATCGAGGCCGTTGTTGGCAAAACTCTG
>SXQI01000254.1 GCA_005793025.1 Verrucomicrobiales bacterium | reverse complement strand
TTGAAGCCGCTTCAATAAATCTGGGAGGTATCCATACTTGGCATCGAACTCCAAAGGTGCTTCCCCGTTCTCCAGTCGTTGATTCAGCCGACTCACGTCATCGTTCGGTTGATTACGAGTATAACTAAAGGGCTCACTCTCATATTCGGTGACGTGGTGGGCACCCTGAAAATCTTCAGCGAGTAATCCGAGCCCAGTCGCTGTTGTCCAAAGGAATGCGACCGACGCTATCACCTTGCGAACGCAACGATTCACCGCCTGATTTTTGGAACTCAGATGCCGCAAGGGTTCAGCGGAATAGACTGCGGTGTTGTTCATTCTCGGAACAGGTTTCCACCAACAGGCATTCGACTGACACCGACCGGAATTGATTCAACAATCCCGACGCTAACTCGAATAATCCAAATAAACAGTCTTGCTCCGCGTGTAGAAGTCGATGGCTCCAGCACCTTGTTCGCGGAATGTATCTGTGCTCGATTTTTTGATCCCACCGAAGGGAGCTTGTAACGAGAGACCGGTTGAGATTTGGTTGATTTTAACCACCCCCGCCTCGATTTGTTCGCTGTAGAGCATGGCTTTCTTCAAGTCCCTCGTCACGATCGACGCGGAAAGGCCCACATCCACCCCATTCGCCACACGGATCGCTTCGTCGAAATCTGCGACACTCAGCACCGCAACCACTGGACCAAATACTTCTTCCTGAGCCAATCCCATGCTTGGCGTTACCCCGGAGATCACCGTTGGTTCCATAAAAAACCCGTGCACAAGATCTCCTTCAGTCAATCGGTTCCCTCCGGCTACCAAAGTCGCCCCTTCGTCAATCGCTCTCTGGACGTGCTGCAAATTACCCAGTAATTCCTGTTCGTTCACAGCGGGTCCCATCTCGACCCCGGGAACCCAACCGGGTCCAACTTTCCAAGTTCTTGCTCGTGCTGCCAATTTTGCCGTGAATTCAGGCGCGACAGACTCCTCAACAATCACCCGACTGGTGGCAGTGCAGGCTTGGCCTGTGAGGCCAAAAGCCGCCCGACTCACCAGCGAGACAGCCAAATCAAGATCAGCATCCGCTAGCACGATCGTCGGGTTCTTTCCGCCCATTTCCATTTGAGCCCGTGCCATCCGCTGTGCCAATTGGAGATAAACTTGGGACCCCACCGTGTATGATCCCGTAAACGATACTGCGGCTACCTGTCGATTTGTCGCGATTTCACCCCCCACAGCACGACCTTCACCGACCACCACATTCAAAACCCCTTTCGGCAATCCGGCTTCTGCCAATACACGGGCTAATTCCAAGGTCAGTGCGGGCACTTGACTCGCGGGTTTGATCACCACCGAATTCCCCGACACCAGCGCAGGAGCAAGTTTCCAACTGGGAATCGCGATCGGAAAATTCCAAGGAGTTATCAGTCCCACAACACCCAGCGGTTGTCGCGTGGTGTAGAGGAGGTTGCCGGGCAGATCATGGGGCAGGGTCTGTCCACCCAGCGTGTAGCTTAAGCCACCATAAAATCGGAAAATATCCACTGCCCTCTGAACCTCTCCTGTGCTTTCCGCAAGTGTCTTGCCTTCCTCGCGCATCAGCAAATCCGCGAGTTCGGCTTTCCGACCTTCTAAAATTTGTCCTGCCTTGCTGAGGACTCGGCCCCTTGCGACGGAGGTCTGCTTTCCCCAAGCGGGTTGTGCCGCTGCTGCCGCATCGATCGCTTGCACCGCCTCTGCGGCTCCGCTGATGGGATAGCCCGCCACAACCTCGCGAATGTCAGCGGGGTTTCGGTTCTCGAACGATTGTCCCGAACGGGCTCCTACCCATTCCCCACCAATAAAATTCTGATACTCTCTCATAACTGCATTTCTGTGTTCAACCCAACCAGTGTTCGAGTCTTACTGTAAACAAAAAAGGCGGTCAACGCCTCAGCGTGACCGCCTATGAACAATTTATTAGACCGGTTAGGAACGAGGGCTCAGTTTCTTTTCCACCTTGGTCTTTTCTAACACGATATATTTCGGAAGCCCACCTTCGGTGACTGGTCGAACCTCACCTTCAATCAACGGGCGTGCGTATTCCACGAATTTTTCGTTCGGGAGCAACCCGTCCTCGCTGATCCATTCGCGGGGAATAAAGTGCTCCACGTTGGCGATATCGTTCAAATCTTGAAGATCGGTCGTCACTTTGTAAGGCGCGCTAGACGTCCGGACGAGTTTCACCATGAAACCGCTGCGTCCGTCGATCGCCGCCTTCACGGCTGCCTCGCCGCATTGGGCGGCTTCGGTGGCATCCGTCAAGCTTGCAAAATGGCCTGCTGCACGTTGCGCATATCCAAGTTTAACCGTGCGGGTCTTGGTGTTGAGTTTGCCTTGCACAAGTTCCGCTAAACGATCTGCAGCACCTGAGAGCACCGCATGACCGAAGGCGTCCACTCGTGACTTGTCAGCACCGAGTTCCTCACCCGCTGCGTTCTTCAACCCTTCACCAACCACCACGATGCAAAACTTGTTCGCCGCGATTGTTTCCCGAACCTTCGACAAAAACGCCTCTTCGTTGAATGCGATCTCAGGCATCAAAATAATGTGAGGTGCATCGGATGGATTCCGTTTCGCAAGAACCGTTCCGGCTGCAATCCAGCCAGCCGAACGCCCCATGACCTCCACGATGCAACAGGAACCGTCGTCCGTCGCCATCCCACCCACATCCAGACCAATTTCCATCACGGTCGTCGCGCAATACTTGATCGCCGAACCATACCCAGGGCAGTGATCCGTGTGCGGAAGGTCGTTATCAATCGTCTTCGGAACCCCGACAACCCGGATTTCATAATTGCGTTTGACCGCCTCAGCGTGGATTCGATTGGAGGTATCTTGTGAATCGTTTCCTCCCGCGTAGAAAAAGTATCGGATGTTATGGGCCTCGAACACCTGAAACAGGCGATCCATATCCTTGGCGGCCGCTTCGGGGTTTTTGGTGAAATTGATCTTATACCGGCAAGTTCCAAAAGCAGAGCCGGGAGTGAATTTCAGCCCCTCAATGGCGCGCGCTTTCTCTTCGTTGAGATCGATCAACTCCTCGTTCAGAATTCCTAGAATCCCGTTCAGGCCGGCGTAAATCTCCTCAATGCACCCATGGCGACCTGCTTCTTGCACCACCCCGGCCACACTCGCGTTGATGACCGCAGTCGGCCCGCCCGATTGGGCCACCAATAAATTTCCAACTAGTTCTCCCATAACAATAATCTTCTCGTCGTATGCGGACAATACACGTCCGCGTGCAAGTTGTTCTGCACGGTTCACCGCAATCTAACCATGCCAACGCACTCCCCAGTTGTCAAAGATGATTATTGCCCAAACGCAGTTCGGACCCCTGAATACTACCCACCGATACAGCTCATACTCCGTTCCGGCTGTTTGAATTCGATCTCTCCGATATGGTGGCGATCCTCCTTTTGCCAGACGATCGACCGGAGTCGCGTCTGGACCGTCCCATCGTCCGCTCCATTCCTCATCAACCCTTTGAGATCATGCTCCCCGAGGCTAAAGAGGCAGGTCCTTATTTTACCATCTACGGTTAACCTCAATCGATTGCAATGACCGCAAAAGGGTTCTGTCACAGGTGCGATGATACCTATCTCAGATTCAGTTCCTTTGACCTTCCATCTTCTGGCCGTTTCCGAGGGTTGGGTGACCACCGAAGGCTCGAGGTCAAAATGAGCGGACAATCGCTCTAAAATCTCGCGACCTGATACCACCAAATCACGCAACCAACCTCGGTTGGAATCTAGGGGCATGAACTCGATGAATCTCATCTGAACCCCTTCGTTCATTGCAAATCTCACAAGATCTACCAACTCATGGTCGTTCAATCCACGGATGACGACCGCATTGAGTTTCACAGGATTCATCCCCAATTGTTTGGCCAATCGGATGGAATGAATCACCTCTTCCAAGCCGTCGCGGCCCGTCATTTTCTTGAAATTCGCTGGGTCGAGCGAATCGAGACTGAAACTCATTCGAGTGAGACCCGCAGCCCGGAGAGCCTGCGCTTTGTGCTGAAACAAGAACCCATTGCTCGTCATCGCCAAATCTTTCAACCCTTGGAGCGGTGCGAGTTTGGCGACCAAAACCTCGATATTCCGACGCAACAAGGGTTCGCCTCCGGTCAATCTGACCTTTTCGACCCCTAGCTCGACAGCGAGGCGAACAACGCGTTCGATCTCCTCGAATGTCAGCAATTGACTCCTCGGTTGCAACGGGGGCAACTCTAGCTTGATCGGGGCAGGGTTTTTGAGTGGATCGAATTTTGAGCGATAAAAATCTGCCGCCTGATCTGTTTCAGGGAGACAATAGACGCATCGGAAATTACAACGATCGGTGACACTGACTCGGAGGTCGCGCATCACCCGACCAAACGAATCGGATAAGAACTGGGTGCTCATCCCAAATCTCGCTGACACCTAATAGATCCGTGCGAGCGACTATTTTGCCACGGCAGGCGCGTTGGTGCTCTGCTTGCCGGAGGCGCCGGGGTTTTGCTTGAGCTCTACATTGAGATCAAAGCTCGGCTTTACCACCGCCGGTTTCGGGGTGAGGCTTTTCATCATCCGTTCTCCGCCTTTGGTGTCCCCATACAACCCACGCCTAATCCAATCCAATCGCTTTGAAACTGAAAGCTCGGCCTTAAGCTGTTTCACTTGTTCACGAAGAATCGCGAGATCATGGAATTGGCGTTCGAGTGCCGATTTCTCGGCTTGAAGGCGTTTGAGTTCTTTCAACAAAAATTCACGATCGCCTTCGGATGCAGCCAGTTTTTTTTGTGTCGCGTCGATTTTACCTTCCAACGAAGTGATGGAACCGTTCAAGTCCGCCATTTTTTTGGTCAGATCATCTCGTTCACCCTCCAATTCGTTGATACGCGTTTCTCGCTTTGCAACCTCCGCAGTCAACGCCGCCTCGGCTGCCTTCGCATCGGTTTCGGTTTTAATCAAGATTTTTGAGGTTTTTACCAAATTATTGGAGACTTTTCCTAACTCCTCCGTGAGGGTCTGTAAATCCTTGTCCAACGAGATGTTCACCTCCGTCTGTTCTCGGATCTCGATTTCCTTCTTTTTGACCTGCTCGGAAAGGGTCGTGATGCGCGCTTGGTCATCGATCCCTTTTTCCACAGCTTTGGTGTGGCGGTAATACAGCGACGCGCTCAGCAGCAGGCAGAGGATGATCAGAAGGATCGCAACGGGTTTCGAGTTCATAGTTCTGAAGGCTGGTTCAACCATGCGGTTTACAAGCGGTTTTGACAAGCATGCATGTTCAACTTGAATTACCGACGAATCAACCTACATTCTATTCATGCTTTTACCACCCGAAGCACCGGTAATGACGCTGCCAGACGCGGTCCTGTTTCCACAGGCCATGTTCCCGCTCTTCATTTTCGAACCCCGTTACCGAAAGATGCTCGCCGAGTCCCTAGCCACCCATCGCACCCTTGTCGTGGCAATGCGCAGACCTGACAAAATACGCGAAACTCCTTATGCAATTGGTGGTCTCGGTTTGATCCGGGCCTGTGTTCGAAATAAAGACGGAACTTCTCATGTAGTTTTGCAAGGTTTGGCTCGCGTCAAATTAGGGAAAGCTACCCGATACAATCCTTTTCGGGTTCAAACGATTGAACCAGTTCCTACCGTGATCAAAAAAAAAGCCCGCGTCGCCAAGTTTGTTGCGACATTGTTGGAGCTGATCCCGACACGAATTAAATACGGGTTGCCTGTTCCGATGCACCCAACCAAGGGGCCACAGGCAGATGGAATGGTAGATCCCAAAGCGTTTTCCTCCCAACAAGTGTTACGCCATATTCGAAGTGTTCAGGATCCCTGCCAATTAGCCGATCTAGTTTCCTGCATGTTCTTAACCACCCCGTGGCAACGGCAAGTCATCCTCGAAACTGACGACCTTGAGGATCGCCTTGAGTATTTAGCCAAATTCCTCCTCATCGAAATCCAAGACTGCTCCGATAAACTTTCATGACAACCGATCCGCTTTCCACAGGCACACCCCAGCGCGAACCCTCCCGTGAGGAAATCTTCACGTCGCTCTTTGCTGACACAATCAAACAGCAGGCCACAACCGCCCTCATGTTGCTCGGCAAAATCCCCAACCCTGAAACCGGCGAACGATTTCAAGAACCCGATTCTGCCCGTGTTTATATTTACCAATTGGAGATGCTCGAGGCTAGAACGCAAGGGAACCTCACACCCTTTGAAAAGGAGTATCTAGCCAAAGGCCTTGCCACCGTGCGGCAGACATTTCAAGAAGTTACTGGTCAGGACATCACCCCAACCCTTTCGGCTGATGTGCCTCCTGCTGAGACCGCCCCGATTCCTCCCCCTCCTGCTCCAGTGCCAGCCCCCACCACGCCGCCCGTTCCTCCAGTCCCTGCAGAATCCCGCAAGCGTTACACTAAAACCTATTAATCCTCGTCAAGCGAAGCTCTCTTGGATGTACGTGATTTTCTCGTTTGCCACTTTTCCTTTTTTGGGGTTTAACGGGTGCGTTCCCACAACTCTTTACGCATGAAAACAAAACCCAACGAACTCTTGATCAGTCGCAGTGCTTTCCTTGGCACTACAGTCGCGGCCAGTTGGGCCATCACGCAAACGGTATCTGCTGCTAAAAAATCCGCTCCCATGATTGAAAATACAGAATTCGGGAAAACCTCCGACGGTACACCCGTGCGTCTTTTCACACTCCGCAACCAAAATGGTGTCGTCGTGAAATTGACCAATTACGGTGGGATCATCACCGAGATCCAGACCCCAGATCGTTCAGGCAAACTCAAGAATGTCGTATGTGGATTCGATCGTCTGGAAACTTACCTCAAGGGACATCCATTTTTTGGTGCTGTCGCTGGACGGGTCGCGAACCGTATCGCCAAAGGTAAGTTCACGCTCGACGGGAAGGATTACACGTTGGCGGTCAACAACGGGCCCAACCACCTCCACGGTGGAATCAAGGGATTTGATAAGCAGGTGTGGGCTGCTGAAGTGTTGCCCAATGGATCAGTCCGCATGACTTACACCAGCAAAGATGGGGAGGAGGGCTACCCGGGAAACCTGAAGGTTACGATGGTCTATTCCTTGGATAACGATAATGCCCTGCGGATCGAATACGGCGCCACGACGGACAAAGCGACCCCGATCAACCTCACCAATCATAGCTACTTCAACCTCGCAGGTTCGGGCACCATCCTCGATCACGTCCTCTACCTCAACGCGGATCAATACACCAAGGTGGACGAGACTCTCATCCCCACAGGAGAAATCGCTTCAGTTAAAGGAACTCCTCTAGATTTCACGACCGCGCACTCGATCGGCGAACGCGCCCAGCAAACCGGGTTGAAGCCCTTCGGTTACGACCACAATTTTGTCCTGAACGAACAAGACCGCGGATTACGTCTCGCGGCGAAAGTTATCGAACCCAAGAGCGGCAGAACCCTCGAGGTCAGCACAACCGAGCCCGGCGTCCAGCTCTACACCGCCAACCACCTCAACGGAACCGTCGTCGGGATCGGCGGCGTGTCCTACCCCCAGCACGGAGCATTTTGCCTCGAAACCCAGCACTACCCCGATTCGGTGAATCATCCACAATTCCCCTCAGCGATCCTGCGCCCGGGCGGTGCTTACAAATCCACCACCGTATTCAAATTCGGGGTGGCGAGCTAATCCTCCTGTCCCCGTCGGCACAGTTTGCGGACTAAACCTCGTCCTTTTTGGGTTTTGTCGGCTTTCGCCACTCAGTTTTGGCTGGCTCAGGCAATCCTTGCGCCCTCAGTGCTGTCCGGAAGTGCATTTTTGATACCATCGGAAGATTCCTCGCTCCGTGGGTCGAAATAAAAGTTTTGGCCGCACTATCCACCGTGGCTGAGGCTCCTTTGGGAAGCACCATTCCCCATGTTTTACTCATCTGGTTCAGCCGACTGACGAACTCCGCCCGCGCTAAGATCGAAGCCGCCGCCACTGCGATATCTTCCTCAGCCTTATGACGTTGCACCAGTTCCAGATCGCGGCCCAATTCCATCAACGCCTTCGAAACCGTCGCTTTATCCGTAGCAAACTGATCGCTAATGGCTCGCACCGGCAAAGGATTCATTTTCGACCGTTGACCCAACAAATTCTCGATCACTCGTGCATGACCCCACGCCAGCAGCCGGTTCACGCTTTTAAACTTCTCGTAGAGTCGATTGTATGACTCGTTTCCCATCGCCACCACTGACGTGACACAACCCGGCGTCTCCAAGATGATATCCGCCAAATCCAGAATCTTTCGATCGCTACTGATCGCCTTGGAATCGCGAACCCCGTGCTCCTTCCACATCTCGATCACCTGTGCGTTCACATAAACCCCAGCCACACAAAGCGGCCCAAAAAAATCACCCTTCCCGCTTTCGTCGATCCCCAATCTAGGAGCCAGAATCTCCGGGTTTAACAACTCCTCATAACCCACTTTCGCCTGCTTCAAAATCAACGGTTCTAGCACGAATTCCACAAACTCCGCCGTCTCCTTGCCTTGCACCACCAATTTTCCGGACTCATAAAAAACTAAATTCACCTTCCCTCTTGAGCCTGCAAACTGGGAATACGCCACCTCACGGAAGTCCCAGCCCTGATCCAGTAAATGACGATGCAGCAGTTTCCCCTGATCCTCACTCAGCTTGCATGTATAAGAAGTTAAAGGCTTAGCAGACACAGTTCCGCGATTAGAGAATGGATCCCCGCGCCAAGGCAAGTTCCGTTTACCCCTGAGCGGTTTTCTTCAGAGACTTTCCGTTGAACGTGCCTCCTGCTTTGGACGATACCAGTGCGAACACAGCCATGCCCACCAATGCACCACCCAGCATCAACAACGACGCAAAATTACCATCCTTCGAATGATCCTTGATATACCCCACCAAGTAAGGCCCGAAAAACCCGCCTAGATTTCCCACCGAATTAATAAACGCAATGCCACCGGCCGCCGCTGTGCCTGTAAAAAACGCCGTGCTCAGAGCCCAAAACGGTGCAATCGTCGCTTTCAATCCCGCAAACGCAATCGTCAACCCTGCCATCGCCAAGTAAGGATTCGTTACCGTCGCTGCGACAAGAAAACCCACCGAAGCCGCCGTCGCACTCAGCGCGATATGCCACCGACGTTCACCCGTTTTATCCGAATTCAGACCCACCACATACATCACCACACCCGCCGTAAAATAAGGAATGGCATTGATCAACCCCACCACCGTATC
>SXQI01000028.1 GCA_005793025.1 Verrucomicrobiales bacterium | reverse complement strand
TTTGATCGTGTCATCCGTAAGTTGCTGAATTTCTTTTTCAGCATGCTCAACTTCGTCCTCAGTCACACCGCCGTCCGTCTTTGCCTTTTTTAGAGCTTCCATCGCTTCTCGGCGGACATGCCTCACTGCGACGCGACCGTCTTCAGCCATTTTTTTTGCGATTTTTGAGAACTCCAAACGTCGTTCAGTGCTCAACTCTGGAAGCACAATTCGGATGTTTTTCTTATCGACGGCCGGGTTCAGACCTAGGTTAGCCTTTTGGATCGCTTTTTCGATGGCATGCACCGTGCTTGCGTCCCAAGGTTGAATCATTAAAACGCGAGATTCTGGGGTGGTGATCCCTGCTAGTTCACGAATTCGCATGGTGGATCCATACACGTCCACCTGCACGTTTTCGATCAAAGAGGGCGATGCCTTGCCGGTGCGCACCCCGGTAAAACCTTGCACCACCACCTGCTCTGTTTTTGTCATTTTTTCTTCGGCTTCGAAGATGATCTCGTCGATATTGATTGCCATAAAAAAGAAGGAGTTTGATGGATGATTACGCAGTGACGGTGGTTCCGATCGGCTCACCGTTGATTACCCGAACGAGATTTCCAGGCTGATGAAAATCAAATACCACAATCGGGATTCGTGTATCCATGCACAGGGAAAATGCCGTTGAATCCATTACTTTTAACTGCCGTTGTAACGCTTCCATGTAGGTTAAGTTCTCGAATTTTTTGGCCTTAGGATTTTTTTTAGGATCACTGTCGTAGATCCCGTCGACCTTGGTTGCTTTCAGAATTACCTCTGCGCCAATCTCCGCAGCACGCAGGGCAGACGTGGTGTCGGTCGAGAAATAGGGGTTGCCGGTACCGCCGCCGAAAATCACCACACGACCCTTTTCCAAGTGACGGACTGCCCGCCGCCGAATGTAGGACTCTGCCATCTGGGGTATGGAAATAGCGGTTTGGACCCTCGTCTGGACTCCGAGTTTCTCCAAGGCGTCTTGCAACGCGAGCGCATTGATCACAGTCGCCAACATTCCCATGTGGTCGCCCATTACCCGCTCGATCCCACGTTCGCTTCCTTGGATGCCTCTGAAAATGTTTCCTCCTCCAACCACAATCACTACTTCTACCCCCATCTCCTTAACCTCGCGAACCTGAGTCGCCATTTCGTGGATTGCTTCAGGACAAATACCCGCGCCAGCCTCCCCACCGATCGCCTCGCCGCTCAATTTCAGCAGGATTCGTTTGTATTTAGGAGTTGGTTTTTTGGGATTTGGTTTGGTTTTTGGCATCAGATGCTGGGGTGATCAACCTAGGACGTTTATCGCGGCTGCAAACGGTCTCCCTAACTAACCCTCGGTTCTGCCATTTGTCAATTCCAAGTGGTTTTAATAATCGAAGAATTGACAATGAACCCTTTACTTCAAGACAATCAATCCATGACGATTCATCGACTCAAATCAGTTTTGTCCGCCTTGGCAGCATTAACGTTGTGGGCTCCTTCTGTGTCCGCTGAAGTCCGGCTTCACGCACTTTTCACTGATCACATGGTCCTGCAGCGTGGCCAAGTCGTCCCGTTTTGGGGCTGGGCGGACGAGGGTGAAACCGTGAATGTTACTTTTCGGGGTCAAATCGCCACTACAGTCGCTAAGAACGGAAAATGGATTGTTTACTTTCCCCAACAAAAAGCAGGAGGCCCTGAGGTTCTCAGAGTTCAGGGAAAAAACCAGATTGAGGTTAAAGACATTCTCGTTGGCGAAGTCTGGATTTGTTCTGGCCAATCCAACATGGAATGGCCACTGAGGGCTTCATTCGATTCGCAAGGGGCGATCGCAGCTTCTGCAAATCCAAACCTCCGGCTGTTCAGTGTGCCCAAACTCAAGGCGGACGCACCAGTCGAGAACGTAAACGCCCGTTGGGAGGAATCCGCTCCGGAAACGGTACCGGGTTTTTCTGCGGTCGCTTATTTCTTTGGCCGTGACCTTCAAAAAGCCCTCGGGGTTCCCGTCGGTCTGATCCATACTTCTTGGGGTGGATCTCCGGCGGAGGTTTGGATGAGCGAGGCTGCTCTCGCTGCAAACCCAAATCATAAACGTGATATCCTCGAATCCTATGCAGGCAAAGTCGCACAAAACAAAACGGCGATTGCCCAATGGGATAAAGAGAATGCCGAATTGAAGGCAGCGGGTAAACCCCTGAACAAGAACAAGCCCGGGCTTGGCTGGAAACCTACGGAACTTTATAACGGAATGATTGCACCGTTACTCCCGTATGGAATCGCCGGAGCTATTTGGTACCAAGGCGAATCCAACGCCGTCCGAGCATGGCAATATCGTGATCTGTTTGCTGAAATGATCCTTAACTGGCGACAAGATTTTTACCAACCAGAACTCCCCTTCCTCGCTGTCCAGTTGGCTCCTTGGGATAAAAATCGTAAGCGTTCCATCACTGAGATTGCTGCGTCGCCCGTGGACAGCGATTGGGCGGAACTTCGCGAAGCACAGGACTACTCTGCAAAAGTGTTGAAGAATGTAGGTATCGCCGTCATCACCGATGTCGGCGACAAAGATGATATCCATCCCACAAAAAAGGAACCCGTTGGAGCCCGTCTCGCACTGGCTGCTCAAAAGATTGCTTACAAGAAAAACTTGGTCTGGACAGGCCCCACTTACGACAAAGTTCAATTTAAAAATGGGAAGGGCGTCGTGAGTTTCAAGAACATTGGCTCAGGGTTGGAAACTCGGATGGGGCAGGTCGCCGGTTTCTCTATCGCGGGTGCCGATCAGAAATTCCACTGGGCCAAGGCTGAGATCGATGGCAGGAAAGTAGTCGTTAGCAGTGCCGCGGTCCCTCAACCGGTTGCGGTTCGGTTTGGTTGGGCCGACTATCCTGTGGTTGACCTCTGGAACCAAGAAGGTCTTCCTGCTTCTCCGTTCCGGACAGATGATTTCATTCTGACCACGAAACCTAAGTAGAGTAAACGTCGGCGTCGCTCGACTCAGGGGAGCGGAGAGCGTTTGATTCGGAAGAAACGGATGGGGTTCGCAGTTGGTGTGGTGATCCATTCGGTTTCGGGGGAACGCGCCGTTACCTGAGCGACGAGTATAGGGTGGGTTTGAATGCTAGAGTAGCCCCAAATCTCGTAGCTACTCCCTACTACGCTGGGCCAACTTAACCGCAAGCGGTTGGCATCGAGAGGAGTGGCATCAAGAGTGAATGCTACATCCTCCGCTGTCGGATCGGTTCCAAATAGGAACTCGCGGATTGTACTGACGCCATCCTTGTCGGGGTCTTCTTTTGGCCCGTTGACCAATGTTGAAAAGCGGTTTTGTTCCCACTCGTCATCGAGGCCGTCTCGATCGGAATCCTGAATCGCAATTCCTCTCCACTCCAACCCTACTCGAATGATTGAACCGGTTTCCGAGGCAACTTGGTCTTGCACCATGACCTTCCAAATACCAAGACTGCTTTCAAAAAAATGGTGGGTGCTGGTGTAGGTCCAAAGGACGGGTCCATAATTATCATCCGTATTCCTGAACTGAAGTAGGCTTGAGGTTCCGTCGGGAGAGACGAGCGTAATTCGTAGATCGCCCCGGCGTGGGTGGTCACAGTCCACCGTCACTCGCACATGTTCAAGGAGAAGTGGGGTGGTCATGTCGAAAGAGTAGTTTGCCGAATTCTCCGCGTTGGCACCGTTGAAACGAGCTTCGACGTAAGCCCCGTTCGAAGTGCTTAGAATTCGTCCGATCTCTTCTCCGTCATCCTGCCCGATGAAAACCGCAGGGATGGAAGTAAAGTCGGTCAACCCCATGGTGAAAATATCAGTTCCACCGCGGTTATTGTAGATCACGGCTAGTTTGGCTCCGAGGCTGGCGGCATAATCAATTTTCTCGTAGAAATAATTCCCACCACGTTGAATGAAAGCTGCTTTACCACGAAGGTCGCCAACATACGCCCCGTCCGCACTTCCGATATCGATGAGGCTTAGAAATCCGATGTTTTGTTCGACCTCAGGTCCGAGGGATGAAAAAGCTGATGGGAATTGTTGACCTGTGACTCCCTTGATTTCGAGCAAAGGTTTTTCAGGAATCTCTGACGGTTCTTCACTCGTTTGTGTGAGGGTTATTTGCGGAGGTCGATTCGACCATGATTGAGAGATGCGGACCGCTTGGCCCGCATCAGGCACACCAAATCCTACGTTGTGACTCACACGGAATCCTGCGCTATTGGTTCGCAAATCTGAGTCGTTCAAGTCCGTCTGTTTTGCCGACAGGATTAGTATTTGTTGAACATCACGGACTGAAAGGTTGGGATTGGCACTCAACATCAGTGCTACGATGCCACTGATCTGAGGACTAGAGGCCGAGGTGCCGTTGAACCCTGCATCCCCGAAAACGTAATCAGCCGAGTCATCCGTTGGGTCGATGTTTGAATTGTAGCCATCAGCACCCGTGCGATCGGTACTGATCACGTTGGGGAAATCGGCGTTCGGATCACCGCTGGGTGCGGCAACGAGTAGGTTGGCTCCCCGAGTAGAGTAACTCGTGACCCGACCATCTTGTCGAACGGCAGCAACCGCGATGACTCGAGGATCGCCGGTTCCGGCATCATCGTTTGAATTCCTTGCCTCCCCCTTGTCATTCCCCCCTGCTCGAACGATTACCACTCCACGTCCGCCACGTCCCTCGGTGACCGTGTTCTCAATTCCTAGGTCCTCTAGGACTGTATAAGAGGATTGCGTGATTTCATCGACTCCCCAGCTGTGATTTTGAACGGCAACCACGTTCGATTTAAACTGGTACATGTCCATGAAATCTTCATCGGAAAGCATGCCGGAACCGAGAACGACCCAGCTGGCTAGATTGGCTTGGGGTGCTACTCCCGAGATTCCGACCTGATTGTCACCGCGTGCGGCAGCGAGTCCTGCGACGGCGGTTCCATGATTGGCGAGCATGTCTTGTGGAGAACCATCGGGAAGTTTTGTAAAGAAATTGAAATGCGGCTGTTCCGTCGCTGGTGCGGAGAGATCTGGGTGATCCAATTGCACCCCTTCATCACCAACGGCAATTACGATTCCTGCACCTAGGCTGATCGGCCAAGCAGATCGGACATTCAGGTCAACCCCAACCGCAGCCCCATCCGAATCACGTTGGTCGAGTGTCCATTGTTGATCGAAATAAGGGTCATCTGGCACCGGAGCATAAGCTCCACGCGTCGAGTAGGATCGATGGATCACAGGATAACTTGCGAGAACACCCGGAAATCGCCCAAGGCTGTCCGCTGCTTCTAGTGCAGTGCGAGCATCGGAGGCCTGAAGAATAAATGTTTGGAAATCCAATTTGCGCGAAGGCTCCAATTGGTGAATCAAGGCAAGCGTCGGCAAGACGCTGGGATCCAACAACCGTAGGACCACGCGATCCCCCAAATAGATCGGTTGATCGGGGTGTTCAGCACGGTGAATACAAATCCAATTGCGACCGTTTGCTGTGAGAACCGCTGGGATGCTTGAAAAAGG
>SXQI01000253.1 GCA_005793025.1 Verrucomicrobiales bacterium | reverse complement strand
CCAACGGTTGCGGTTCCAGCCTATTGATGGTAGCGTGTTCACTAATTATTAATTTAGATGTCTGAAGAAAATAAGCCCGACAAAAACGAAAAGAAGGTCAACGAATCAAAGGCACAGCCCCGAACCTACTTGCTTTGGATCCTAATCGTTGGGGCCATTCCCTTGCTATTCGTCCTCCGCAAGAACACGGAAGTCAGATTCACGAATCTCACTCGTCACCAATTGGTTGAGCTCTTAGATGCGAATCGTTTGGTAACAGGAACAATCCACTATAATCCACAATCAGCAGTCCTTCAGGAAATCACCGGCAAATTCCTGACCAATGACGCAACTGGGACGAAGGTGGAAATGCCGTTCCGGACAACTACCCGCTTAAACGAGGATTTAGAAAAGCGATTGCTGAATTCGCCGGTTTTCACCACTTCGGAACCCAATACGTTCGTAATGAGCCTGTTATTCACTGTGCTCCCGATCCTTGTGGTGGCAGTTCTCATCTATTTCTTTTTCATTCGCCAAATTAAAATGGCGGGCAAAGGTGCCATGAGTTTCGGAAAAAGTAAGGCACGGATGCTGAGTAAGGACAAAAACCGTACGACCTTTAAAGATGTTGCCGGCGTTGAAGAAGCTAAGGATGAAGTTTATGAGTTGGTGGATTTCTTAAAAGATCCGAAGAAATTCCAGAAACTGGGAGGCAGGATTCCCAAAGGGATCCTGATGATCGGCTCCCCCGGCACGGGCAAAACCCTTCTGGCCAAGGCCATTGCGGGTGAGGCGGATGCCTCCTTCTTCACGATCAGCGGGTCGGACTTTGTCGAGATGTTTGTTGGCGTGGGGGCGAGTCGTGTCCGCGATATGTTCGAGCAAGCTCGCAAAGCGACGCCTTGTCTTATTTTCATCGATGAAATCGATGCAGTAGGCCGTAGCCGTGGTCATGGATTGGGTGGCGGAAACGACGAGCGAGAACAGACGCTCAACGCCCTTCTAGTCGAGATGGATGGCTTCGACACCACAGAAGGCATCATCATTATCGCTGCAACAAATCGTCCAGATGTTCTGGATCCCGCGCTGCTAAGGCCCGGTCGGTTCGACCGGCAGATCACGATCAATTTGCCAGATGTCAGGGGGCGCGAAGCAATCCTAAAGGTTCACGCCAAGAACGTGAAATTAGACCCTTCGGTTGACATGGAGGTGATCGCACGAGGAACCCCCGGCTTTTCAGGTGCTGAACTCGCCAACTTGTTGAATGAGGCCGCGCTGCTCGCCGCCCGAACCAACAAAAAATCCATTGGAATGGTGGAGTTGGAGGAAGCCCGAGACAAAGTCCGTTGGGGACGCGAACGACGAAGCCTCGCGATGACGGATGAGGAAAAGAAATTCACTGCTTGGCACGAGGCAGGTCATGCATTGGTAAGTGTGCTTCTAGAGCACTCATTCCCGTTGCACAAGGTGACCATCATCCCACGCGGTCAAGCTTTGGGCGTCACCATGTATCTGCCTAAACAGGACATCTTGAGCAGACGTAAGAAGGAGATGCTGGACACCATCGCGGTGACAATGGCAGGGCGCATCGCGGAGGAGATTGTTTCTGGAGATATTTCAACGGGTGCCGCTGGAGACATCCAACAGGCTAGCCAAACGGCCCGCGCAATGGTTTGCCAATGGGGTATGAGCGAGAAGTTGGGGATGATCCAATACGGAGAGAACAACGAGTATGTCTTCCTCGGTCGAGAAATGACCCGAGGGAAGGACTATAGCGAAAAGATTGCGGAAGACATCGACGCTGAGGTCAAACAGATTATTGATGACCAATATCGTAGAGCCAAGGCCTTGGTTGAAGCACACGGAGAACGACTGGAGCTGCTCGCGAAAACCTTGCTTGAATACGAAACGTTGGACTGTGCGCAGGTTGAAGAGATTGTGAAACACGGCAGGTTCACACCGCCGCCACCAACGTTGAAAGAACCTGAACCGCCTTCCGGTGCACAAGCCGTTACTGCGGTGCCAGAGCCGATTAAAACGTCAGTTCCTCCTATCCCTGGGCTTGGGGCACCATCTCCGGCTGCTGCCTAGAAACGGATTTCCTTGTTCAAGCCTTGTGAACTGTCGCGGACCCAAATGGAATCGATTGGAATTTTGAACCTACCACGAGATGTCAAATTCCTCCGAAGACCCCTTGGATCGCTTATGGACCGAGTACGGCGACGCCTTCAAAGGGTTTGATGATTTGACCCTAGCTAGGTGGATTTCACAAACTTTGGGCCAATTGGAGGGCAAAGTCTGGCGTTTATCACACCCGCTGATTGGAGCCCTTCGCCTTGCGGGCGTGCAAGGACATAAACGGGAGATTTGGCATAAACGATTAGTATCAATCCCTAGTGCCTATACCGAAGCACCCTGTTGTCGAGCTCCGCTACTAGGATTCTTCACCCGATACATCGTTGAAACAGGCCTCATCTGCCCTTTTTGTTCCGAAACCGCAGTAGCACTCGAGGAGATCCCCAACCCGCTGCGATCCCGAATCCAAAACTGGGCCGAGGATTACGGGCGAATCCACGAAGTGGCTCATTGGAGCGAGGCAGGGATGGATCAGTCCGACGACTACGACGAAGACCTCGAACTTGCCGCCGAACAATCTGAGAAGTCCTTAGCCGACCTCGGTCGAGTCTTGGCACCCCGACTCTTGGAATTCTTCCCGGCAATCATTTGGGAGGACCAGGACAACTGTCTTGAAGTGAGGCCTGAAGATATCCAATTCGAACCATAGTCGACGAGCTACAATTCAAATGATTGGTGCAGCACCGGGACGTGAACCTCCGACTGGGGCTTCAACTGCCGCAAGGTCTCAGCGAACGCCAAGGACTGGTTTTCTTCCCCGTGAACAACAAAGATTTTCTTCATCTTTCCACTCAACCTTTTTAGATAGCTAAGGAGCTCGTTCTTGTCCGCGTGACCCGATAACGCGTCGATTGACCCAATTTTTGCACGAACCGCGTAAGGTTCTCCAAAGATATTCACCATCGGTCGACCTGAGAGGATTTGTGCACCTAAGGTATGATCTGCACAATAACCCACGAAAAGGATCAGATTCGCAGGGTTGCCGATGTGGTTCTTGAGATGGTGCAGGATGCGTCCGGCCTCGGCCATGCCTGAAGCACTGATGATGATCGCTGATCCTACGAGGTCGTTCAAACGTCTGGATTCTGCTACAGCTCGAATGTAATTCAACTGATCCATTTCAAAGGGATTACTGACCTCCCTGAGAAATGCGTAAAGTTTTTCGTTGAAACACTCGGGATGTAATCGATGTACCTCGGTCGCATTCACCGCTAGGGGACTATCCACAAAAGTAGGGATTGGTGGCAGGTGATGCTCCCGAATGATCGTATTTAATGCATAGACAACCTGTTGAGTTCGGCCCACAGCGAAGGATGGTATAATTACTTTTCCTCCCTGCTTGAATGTTTCTGAAATACGACTCAGCAATTCGGAGCTAAAATGAGACCGAGGTTGATGCAAACGATTTCCGTAAGTGCTTTCGATTTGAAGAAAATCGACGTCTTCCACGGCATCTGGATCTCGGAGGAGTAAGTCCCCTCCTCTGCCAATATCTCCCGAGAATAGATACCGGTAGGATCGATCACCTTCTTTGATATCCAAAACTACTTGGGCGGATCCGAGAATATGACCTGCGTCACGAAAGGTAACCTTAACCCCTTTCCCGACGACCAATGGACGGTCGTATCCCACGGCGACAAATTGACGCAAGGCAAGTTCCGCATCCTCTGGAGTGTACAAAGGCTCGATCGGTGGGAGTCCTTTCTTGGCCCGCCGTTTGGAAACGTATTCGACATCGGCCATCTGAATGCGAGCCGAGTCCTCCAACATGATACTCGCTAGATCACGAGTAGCGAAGGTGCAGAAAATGTTTCCTACAAACCCTTGTTTGCAGAGGTTCGGAAGGTTTCCGCAATGATCGATATGGGCATGACTAAGGATCACCGCGTCAATTTCGTCGGGCTTAAAAGGAAAACAGCAATTGCGCTCTCGCGACTCATCCCGATGCCCTTGGTATAAACCGCACTCCAATAGGATTCTCTGCTGATTTACCTCGATCAGATACATCGAGCCCGTGGTCGTTCGGACGGCTCCGTGAAACTGAATGCGCATAGGAGAAGAATGGACAGCGAACCGGGCCGAGCAAGGCAAAAAAGCGGACGAATCCACTTTCATGCTTGCCCAAGGTCAAAGGCATGTGCTGAATCACGGGGTGTCGTCCATTATTATTCTAAGCCATCTAGGAAACGACTTCCGGGCATGATGATGCGACCCTAGCAATTACCTGATAACTCCCCCCATTTTGCCATGACAAATACTCAGGATTCACGAACCCCTTGGTGGGCTTGTCTCACCCGGTACCACTGGTTCGTCCTCACGGTAGCTGCCCTCGGTTGGTTATTCGACACGATGGATCAGCAATTGTTCAACCTCGCTCGGGTTCCAGCGATGAAAGAATTGCTCGTGGCGTCCGGCGTAGCCCCCTCCCCTGCCGATGTCGCTAAGTATGGTGGATACGCCACATCCATTTTTCTCCTCGGTTGGGCTACAGGGGGAATTGCTTTCGGTGTTCTCGGTGATCGAATCGGCCGCGCAAAGACCATGATGTGGACGATCCTTTTGTATTCCATTTGCACCGGCCTGAGTGCCTTTTCCCAAAACTTTTGGGATTTTGCTTTTTACCGATTCATTACAGGGCTTGGGGTAGGCGGGGAATTCGCGGTTGGGGTCGCCCTCGTGGCCGAAGTCATGCCTGATCGGGCCCGTCCCCAAGCCATCGGTTTGCTCCAAGCCCTTTCTACGGTGGGAAACATCACTGCTGCTTTAACTAGCATCGGACTGGGTCAGCTTGAGCAAGCAGGGACGCTCAACAACTTTAAAGCGTGGCGGTTAATGTTTCTCATCGGTGCCTTGCCAGCATTGCTTGCGTTACTCATTCGCCGAAGATTAAAAGAGCCGGAGCGTTGGCAGGCCGCCAAAGCCGCTAAGCAAACCACAGGCTCCATTCAACTCGGCTCCTACGGCGAACTATTCCGAAGCCCAGTCTGGAGGAAACGAGCCTTGTTGGGGGTTGGCCTCGCGTGTGTCGGTGTGATTGGTCTTTGGGGGATCGGCTTTTACAGCATCGACTTGAGCCGAAGTGTCCTAGGAAAAGCCTTTGAGGCTCAAGGATTAACGGGTGTTGAATTAAGCGGTAAACTCAATGTTTGGGCTGGAATCACTTCGATCATGTTAAATTTTGGAGCCTTTTTCGGAATTTATGGTTTTAGTGCGCTCAGTCAACGGATTGGAAGGCGCCCCACCTTTGCATTGGGTTTTGTTTGTGCGTTCTTAAGCACCGCCATGGTTTTTTGGTACATGCGGTCGTTCAATGATATTTTCTGGATGATGCCGATTATGGGTTTTTGCATCCTATCTTTATTCGGAGGGTATGCCGTATATTTTCCAGAATTATTCCCCACCCACCTACGCAGCACCGGTGTATCCTTCTGTTACAACGTTGGCCGTTTTGTCGCCGCTCTGGGGCCGTTATTCTTAGGCCAATTGACGGGGGTATTCTTCAAAGATTACCCCGAACCGATGCGATACGCAGGCCTCACCATGTGCAGCGTGTTCCTGCTAGGGATACTCTTTCTTCCTTTCCTGCCTGAGACTCGTGGATTGCCCCTACCCGAAAGTGATCGTGGCCTGAGCCATTAACCATGTGACCCCCTCAAATTCAGGTCCTGTTGAAAGCATCTCTGGCCTGACCGAGCGCGTAACTTTTCGCAGCGATGACACCGGTTTTACGGTGCTTCGTATTAAAGCCAAAGGTCAACGTGATCTGGTTACGGTAATCGGGACCACTGCATCGGCAAACCCAGGAGAATGGGTGACTGCTGAAGGACGTTGGATTAGAGATCGTGAGCATGGATTGCAGTTCAAGGCGGACCTTCTGCAAAGTGTTCCACCAACATCTCAGGAGGGTATCGAAAAATACCTAGGCAGTGGGATGATCAAAGGAATCGGGCCTGTGTATGCGTCTAAACTCGTCAAAAAATTTGGCGAGAAGATTTTCGACGTGATCGACCAAGAATCGGCAAGACTCGAGGAGGTTGATGGAATCGGGCCGGGCCGGAGGAAAAAAATAAAGGAAGCTTGGGGAGAGCAAAAATTCATTCGGGAAATCATGGTTTTTTTGCACTCCAATGGAGTTGGCACTTCCCGGGCCGTTCGCATTTACAAAACTTATGGAGAAGCCGCCATAGAGCGGGTTAGGGAAAACCCTTACGTACTCGCACACGATATTGTAGGGATAGGGTTTCGGACGGCGGATCAGATCGGGGTAAAACTAGGGATTCCGAGAGAGTCGAATCTACGGGCAACAGCCGGGATTGAACATGTTTTAGGCGAAGCACTTTCAGAAGGGTGTTGTGCCCTGCCTCGGTCGGAGCTTATCGAGCGTGCAAAAACTCTGCTTGAAGTGGGGGAAGCACTTGTCGCTGAGGCGTTGAGGCAAATGCTCGAGCGGCGAACATTGGTGGAAGAATTGATTGCCGATGAACACTTGATTTTCCTCCCTCATCTAAAAAAGGCTGAAGAGGGAATCGCGGCCCTATTAACCGGACTCCTCGGAACCCGACCCAATTATCCCCCGATCAACGCGCCAACCGCGATCGACTGGTGCGAAAAACGATCCAAACGGGAGCTAGCACCCAGTCAACGATCTGCAGTGACCCAGGCACTTGTTAATTCAGTTCTGGTCATCACCGGAGGGCCGGGTGTCGGCAAAACAACCATTCTCCATTCCCTCCTCCAGATCCTCACTGCCAAGAAGGTTCGTCCCCTTTTATGTGCGCCAACTGGACGGGCGGCCAAACGCCTTTCCGATAGCACCGGGCTGCCAGCTCAAACCATTCACCGTTTGCTTGAATTTGATTCGAAACAAGGTCGATTCACTCGGAACGAACACCGACCACTAGATGCGGATCTCGTGGTCGTCGACGAAATCTCGATGGTGGATGTGCCGCTGATGTATGCCCTGCTGCGAGCACACCCGCCAGGGGCATCCTTGATTCTTGTCGGAGATGTGGATCAACTTCCTTCTGTCGGTCCCGGGAGCGTCCTCTCAGATATCATTACAAGCCAACGGATTCCAGTAGTTCGCCTAACAGAAGTTTTTCGACAAGCTGCATCGAGTCGAATTATTACCAACGCCCATCGCATCAATCGGGGATTCCTACCGGAAATGGGGGAACGTAATCAAGAATCTGATTTCTTCTTTATCGAACGAGAGACTCCCGAGGAGATCACAGAGACCCTACTCTCGATGGTGCAAACTAGAATTCCCGCAAAGTTCCACGTCGATCCAATCCGTGACATTCAAGTTCTCACGCCAATGAACCGAGCTTCACTAGGGGTTCGCGGTTTGAATCTCGCGCTTCAGGAACGACTGAATCCCCCGCGAGCGGGAGAAGAAACAGTTCAGAAATTTGGATGGGAATTCAGGTCAGGTGACAAAGTCATCCAGACCGTCAACAACTACGACAAAGAAGTGTTCAACGGAGACATCGGAATCATCCGTTCCATCGATTCCGCTGAACGAGAAATCCGAATCAGGTTTGAGAGTCGGGAAGTCACTTACGACTTCGGCGAACTTGATGAAATCAATCTTGCCTACTCTATTACGGTACACAAAGCGCAAGGTTCGGAATTCCCTGTAGTGGTCATACCTGTGGCCACCCAGCAATACCTCCTCCTACAGCGTAACCTCATTTACACGGGTGTGACCCGTGGTCGACGTTTGGTGGTTTTAATCGGGCAATCTAAAGCCTTAGCGATCGCGGTCAGAACCCAACGATCGGAGCATCGTTACAGCGGACTTCTCCCCCGACTGCAGGCTATAGAGGTTTGAAACCTATTTCTTTGCCATGTCTAGACACAGCAACCATGACTCCGATCTGAGGTAAAGTCGCTGGTTGGCGAGAATCGGGGAAACCCAGCAAGGGTGTTTTAATCGCGCGATTTGTGCTCGGCTCCGCTCGACAATTTTTTCGTGATCCACGTCGAATAACCCTAGGAAACCCGCCTCACCTAGGGCGATGAGTTGGTTGTCAGCGTAAATGGCGGAACCTCGGCCGAATGTCGGTGCCGTCGGAGCGTGTCCAGCCCATCGCTCATCCCTTTCCCATGTAACCTTGCCGGTTTTATACTCAACACAGCGAAAGACAGCGTCAGGCTCGTTCCGACCACTAAAGCCATAAAGATACCCTTCACGAAGGACGGGCGTGTCCCAATGCAACTCGAAGCCGAGACCGCGCCATATTTCCTCAACACCCTGATTACCCGGCAGCACTTTGAGTAAAACCGAGCCCACTTTGTAATAAGCTCCCGAGATCAGGATAGAGTCCCCCAGAACAACCGGATTCATTGCATTCACCGAATCGTTGGCACGCGACCGAAACCAAAAGCTATAATTCACAGTGCCGTTAGTTGGGTTGAGAGACACTAAACCTTGGCGCATCAGGCAAAGCACTTGGCGAACCCCATGGATCGTTGCGGCTACGGGTGTTGAATAACTCGCCTGTTTCTCCCAATCTTGCCACTCGATCTTGCGCTCCCCAGGCCATCCGACCATCGGTTGCCCCTGCCAATTCTTCGCTCCAACACTTTCCCATTTTGTTCGACCTGTCGCTGCATCGAAACCGACCATGCCAGAATTGGGTTGTCCACCCACCATCACAATTAGCGTATCGCCCTCAAGAATTGGTGAGCTGCCGACACCAAAAAACGCTTCTGGAATTGTCCAATCCTTCGCAGTGTCGCGCTCCCAGATCACGGTTCCGTCAGCAAGGTTCAAACAAAGCAACCGTCCTTGAGTGCCGAATGTGTAGCACCGAGTAGCTGTCAGCAGGGGTGTGGCACGGGGACCATTATTGTAACCGTAGGGATCCACATAAGTGGAAGGTGTCGCGTGACGCCAGAGAGACTGAGCATTTGTTGTTGAGAAACATTCGACAATCTCTTCGCCCTTAAGCCGATGATGCAGCACCAATCGATTACCAAGAACCGAAGGTGCACTGTAACCTGTCCCGACCTCCTTTTCCCAAACCAATGGTGGCCCGTTGGTTCCGAAAGTTTTTAACAACCCTGTCTCGCTCGAGATTCGATCGGCGGTTGGTCCCGAAAACTGAGGCCAATCTCCTGCATTCGCTCCACAAACGAAGGCAAGAACTACCCACCATAAACCAAAGACTCGCACGGCAAACTTGATTGGTGTCAGAATCCTAGCCCACGCGTCGTCGTTTTGACGCGGCAAAGAATGTTGTTTGCCGTGATGTATAGGGTCGAACCATCGTCTCCCCAACCGCAATTAGCCGTTGGTTGACCTGTGTTGATCGTCCCGAGGTGTTTGCCGCTGGGTGAAATCACCAATACACCACCAGGACCTGTGGCAAAGAGGTTACCCGCCTTATCCACCTTCAGTCCGTCTGGCAATCCTGGCCCTGTTTTAGCTAAAGGGCCCGCATCGAAGAACAACTTACTGTTACCAAGCATTCCGTCCGCCTTCACTGGATAGGCCATGATAACTGAGTTTTTCGGATCTGAAACCGCAACATACAGCGTTTTCTCGTCGGGAGAAAACGCAATGCCGTTCGGAAACGACAATTCCTTGGTAAGCAGAACTACTTCGCCTTTTTTACCCAACCGATACACACCACTAAAACTGATCTCTTTGGCTGGATCGTTGATATTTCCAACTAATCCATAGGGTGGATCGGTGAAGTAAAGATCCCCATTCGACTTATAAACTAAATCGTTTGGGCTATTGAATCGACTGTATTGCCAATACCGAGCCAATGGAGTCTGTTTCCCGTTTGACTCAAGCCGAGCGACCTGTCGATCTCCGTGCTGGCAGAGAACGAGGTGTCCCTGCGGGTCTAAGGTTAGACCATTGGAACCCGGTTCCCCTCCTCGTGCTACCGAACCCGAATAGCCGGAAGGCATCAAAAACTCACGCGTCCCAACGCCTTCCTTCCATTGAAATACCACGTTGTTCGGAACATCAGAAAAATACAAAACTCCACCTTTTTTGCTCCAAACCGGGCCTTCCGACCATTTAAACCCTTCAGCAAGCTTTTCGATTTTCGCGTCAGCAGGAATGAGTTTAGCAAACGCAGGATCGAAACTCTCGATTTTGCCGAAGGAAGGGTAAACATGGGGAACTCGCTTCCCTGTTTTGACTTTCTTAACTTTCTG
>SXQI01000252.1 GCA_005793025.1 Verrucomicrobiales bacterium | reverse complement strand
CCGCGCTGTCTGAGATCGCGGAGCAATCCTGCAATGGCTTGATCGACATTCTTTGCCAACGGGGCATGGGTCTGCATATCCCCATGGGCATCCCAATTGTTGGACGATCCTGTGTCGATTAATTCTACAAATCGCACCCCTTGCTCGACCAGACGACGAGCCATGAGGCATTGCCAGCCGAATCCGGCGGTCTCACCCCGTTTCAGGCCGTATAGACCTAGTGTGGCATCGGTTTCCTTGGAGAGATCGAGAACTTCAGGGACTTCCATCTGCATTCCGAACGCGGTCTCGAACGAGCGAATCCGAGCCTGCAACGTAGGATCAGCAGATCGTGTCGCGAGGTGACGTTGATTCATCTTACCCATCAAACCGAGTTCCAATTCTTGGAGCGCGGTTGAGGCGACGCGTCGTTTGACGTTGGCAATCGGTTCCGAGCCCGGCACGACGAGTGTTCCTTGATGGGCACCCGGCAAAAAATCGCTGCCCCAAACTTGCCCACCCGCGTAAGGGGATTGAGGAGCGATGACTACAAAGGAGGGCAAATTGCGGTTGACAGTTCCTAGACCGTAACTGACCCAAGAACCAAGGCTCGGTCGCGCAAAAGTGAAGGAGCCCGTGTGCATTCCCAATGTGGCTTCGTAATGATTGGTGTGATCCGATTTCATTGAACGGATCACGCACATCTCGTCCACACATTCCGCCTGATGAGGAAACAGGGCACTGACCTCGGTGCCAGATTTTCCATGGGGTTTGAAGTCCCAGTGAGGGCGTTTGAGGAACATTTTATAGCTCCCTTTTCGGCCTTGGTATTCGTTGACGTCGGCGGTGCTTCCCGCTGCTGCGAAGAGTTTTGGTTTTGGATCCCATGAATCGACATGGGACACGCCGCCGCTCATGTAGAGGAAAATCACCCGCTTCGCCTTCGCAGGGAATGGAGGCGACTTGGGCGATAGAGGGTCTGACGCAACGGACTGAATGCTATCCTCTGCCAACAATCGCGAAACAAGCCCAGGCAACAGTGCGGACCCGCCGACCATGGATCGAAGGAAACCACGGCGGTTGGGATCAAAAATGAATGGGGGTTTCATCGCACGGGGTTAGTCGAGGTGAAGGAATTCATTACTACCAAAAAGAGACCGAACGTAAGCGGTCAGCGCCCCGAGTTGGGGATTCGATTGGCCTGCGGCTTTGAGTTCGGTTTGGTAAGCACCGAGGAATACGGCGGCCTCGGTCATCTCGGCGGTGGTCGGGGAACGACCGGTAGTCAATCTCCACGCTTGGATGACGCGGTCGTAATCATTGGGCAGGCTGGCCTGCAGGTGTGCAGTGCATTTCGCAGCCATCTCGTGAACGAACGGCGAATTCAGAAAAAAGAGTGCCTGCGTAGGGACCGTGGTGCCACGGCGGTCGGCTGTCGGTGCGTTGGGATCGGCACCATCAAATAAGGCAAGATAAGGGTGACGTTTGATCCGTTGAGTCATCAAGTAAATGCTCCGTTGCCGATGATCATAAACCGCACCGAATGGATTGTGTTGAGTGAATGTGGAGGTGACAGGCGATGGAAATGCATGTTCACGGCCGGGTTCTGCATCGAGCTCGTGACTGATTGCCAGCATCGCGTCACGCAATTCCTCGGCACTCAACCGGCGACGTTCGAATGTCGAATAATCGTCGGAACCTGAATTCGCATCGACCTGTGGGCCGCATTGTTGATAGGTTGCACTGAGCATGAGCAGCCGGTGCATTGCCTTCATGGACCAACCGCTTCGCCGGAACTGGGTTGCCAAATGATCTAATAATTCAGGATGCGTCGGCTTTTGACCACGGACGCCAAAATCATTGGGGGTAGCAACAAGGCCACGTCCAAAATGGTATTGCCAAAGCCGATTGGCCATCACTCTTGCCGTGAGAGGATTCTTAGGATCGGTAAGCCATTCGGCCAATTCAAGGCGGCCACTCCCGCGTGTGCCTGCGGGTAAGGCCTCGCCGCCCAGAGATTTGATGAATCCTCGCGGGGATAATTCTCCGGGTCGATCGGGTTCGCCGCGCATCTGGAGCCGTGCATGATGCGGCGTCCCCTCCGCAACTCCATACGCCATATCAAAGGGGCCGTTGATCAACAAAGCGGTCAACTTTTGGCTGTCTGCGGTCACGTCACCCGTTTGCGCAATCGTCAGAGTTCCATCCGTCGAAGCACTGGGAATACGCTGGAATTGAACGCCGAAATTATCGAGCTCCAATCCTGGCAGTCCGGAATTCTGACGACCACCGGCATCCCACTGCACATGATCCATTGTGCGAGACCAATTAGCGGCGAATGATGTCTTCGAAATATCCTGCCTGCCATCTGCTCGAACCAAGGTTCCTGTGAAGGTCTGGTTCTCGAGATCAAGAGTGAGTTGAAGGTTATGCCATTGTTGGGGAGCGACCGTCGCAAGGCGTTCGACTCGGCTTCCTTGTTTGGTCGAAATGGCGTCTGCGGAGAGGAATAGCTCGATGGCGGGCGAGCCGGGTTGTGCTCCGATCCAAAAACGATGGGCACCCTTTGTAGAGGCGTCGGGAGCAGAGGTTTTGAAATCGAAGTTTACATACAGCAACTGTTCTTTAGCACCTGCTCGTTGCAGTGACACGGCTTCTGCCAATTGATAATCGTGCTCGCCACCCGCAATGGTTGCGCCGAATTTTCCTAGCGGATAGAGGTTTTTAAACGGGCTCTGGGCCGAGAGCGATACGCTGACTTTCCCTTCGGAACGCCAAGGGAGGACGATGACACCGTAGCTGCCGCCCGCCGCATCTTTCTGTGTTTCGAAATCGCCATCGGGATCGTGCAAAGAGCGGAACACCCCGCCGGGGATTGTTCCCTTGCGAAGTTTGATCCCTGCGGAAAGTGCCGCCACTTGCTGGTCATACACGCGCCAAGTGGGTTGGGAAACTTGGGGTGGCACCAGCGGAACCATCGACCGCATAAGCGGCTTTTGTTCGGAACCGGGGAAAGGGAAGCGGGTACTCTCAAAAATTCCGAACAGCGCGTAGTAATCCTGCATTGAAACAGGATCGAACTTATGATCATGGCAACGGGCACATCCTAAACTCAAACCGAGAACCGTTTGCCCCATGGTATCCAACGTGTCCTGCAACGTGAGGTGATGATATTTCTCTGAATCAAACCCGAACCTGCGGGAAATCGCGAGAAAACCGGTGGCAGTCACTCGCTCGGCATAGCGATCCCGTGATCCACGATCCGCAATAATATCTCCCGCGATTTGTTCACGAACAAACTCGTCGTAAGGTTTATCCGCGTTGAAAGAATCGATCACATAATTCCGGTATCGCCAAGCCAACCCTACGGGATAATCCGCTGTGTCGCCTGCGGTATCTGCGTATCTGACAATATCCAACCAGTGGCGTCCCCAATGTTCCCCATAAGCACGGGAATCGAGCAGACGATCGACAACCTTGGAGAACGCTTTCGGGGATGGGTCGTTGATAAAGTCTTCCACCTCTTGAGGGGTCGGAGGAAGGCCAGTGAGATCGTAAGTCGCTCGGCGGATTAAAGTACGACGATCAGCCGGTTTCGAAGGTTGCGAACCGTTGGCTTCGATTTTCGCGAGGATAAACCGATCCACCGAATTGACCGGCCATTCGCCGTTCGTTACTCGGGGAGGTCGCGGATTCTTGATCGGTGCGAACGCCCACGGTTTTGTGGTGGAAGATTTTTTAGATTGGGTTTCCTCTGGATACGGTGCACCGATAGAGACCCATCGCACGAGGTCAGCGATCGCGGTTTCCGGCAGTTTTTTGCCTCCGTCCTTGGTCGGGGGCATTTGGAAATCGGGATCCTCAAAACGCACGGCACGGATCAATGAGCTTTTGTTCGGTTCTCCTGCCACCACGATCGCTCCGTCAGTTCCTCCCTTGAGGAAATCTGCGTGGGTATCCAGTTTCAGAGAACCTCGCACTTTTTTTGCTTCAGTGCTGTGGCAGGAATAACAATGCTCAACGAAAATGGGGCGTATTCGATTCTCGAAGAACTCAAGCCCCTCTGCCTCTCTCTGACTCTCGGATGCACCGAAGCAAATACCAACGGACAAGGCGAAACCTCCCACCCCGAGCAACCGAGTATTTAATCGACGAATCATGTGGAAGCCCAAACGTCATTCATTTCAGATGAGTAGCGGTTGCGGTTCGCCAGACTCTCCAACAATCAGCCGAGGATTTCAACCCAGTTTTAAGTTTAAAGCCCACCAACTAGGACGCGTCTTTCCAGATTCATAAAGCCAAGACATTAGGGTATTTAGTAAGAATGAGTGCCTGAAGTCGTTCGCGACCGCCTCTTGCTGATCGGAAGCTTTTTTGGAAACTGCCGGTGTTGCACTTGGTTTTGGGATTT
>SXQI01000027.1 GCA_005793025.1 Verrucomicrobiales bacterium | reverse complement strand
GACGGAGATGGTCGCGCCGACGAAGTAAAGGCCTTTGTGCCCAATGTCGATTCGCCACGAGGTTTGGTCTGGGATCACGATCGCTTGTATCTGCTCCATCCGCCTCATCTGAGTGCTTTTATCGACAAGAACGGCGACGGAATTGCAGATGAACAAAAGGTGTTGGTTAAAAACATCGCGTTCGGATTCAAGGATCGTCCGGCGGACCATACCTCGAATGGGATCGAACTCGGAATCGATGGTTGGATTTATTGTGCGATCGGGGACTTCGGTTTTATGGGGGCTGAGGGGACCGATGGGAGGAAACTGCAATGTCGCGGTGGCGGGTTGGTCCGTGTGCGTCCTGACGGTTCGGGTTTGGAGCTTATGTCGCACGGAACTCGGAATATTCTGGAAGTTGCGGTGAGTCCGTTGCTAGATGCCTTCGCCCGGGACAACACCAACGATGGTGATGGATGGGATGTCAGATTCCATCATTTCGGAGGCCTGAGTCAACACGGCTACCCCTCGCTCTATAAGAACTTTCGTGACGAATTTATCGCACCGCTTGCGGATTACGGCGGCGGTTCAGGTTGCGGCGCTCTTTTCTTGAGTGAGCCCGGTTTCCCTTCCGTTTATAACGATGCAGTTTACACGGCCGATTGGGGTCGTGAATGGGTTTACAGACATCGGCCTTCTCCGGATGGGGCGACATTTAAGGTAGATCAGACAGAATTCGTTCGAGCTCCTCGGGTGACTGATTTGGATGTAGACGCAAACAGTCATCTTTATGTCGCGAGTTGGCGCGGTGCCACGTTCACCTTCACAGGTGAGGATGTGGGGTTCCTCGCCCGGGTTTCCCCAAAAGGTTATCAGGCGGAACCGTTGCCTAGTTTTTCAAAACTCACGAGTTCGGCCTTGGTTAAAGTCTTGGAAACTCCTAGTCACCGGCGGCGGATGGAAGCGCAGCGTGAATTGATCCGTCGGGGATTGGACGAGGAAACATCACGTCAACTCACAGACTTAGCGGCGGATGAAACCAAAGCTCTTGCGACCCGGGTTGCTGCTGTGTTCGCTTTGAAGCAAGGGTTACACGCACAGGCAACGCCACGCCTAGTCACGCTACTAAACTCGCCTTCACTGAGGGAGTATGCGCTCCGCGCTTTAACAGATAACCTGTCGGAGTTGGCGACAGTTCCTGCTGCACCCATCGTCGCCCAGTTAGGTGATGCAAATCCTCGCGTGCGACGGGAAGCTGTTTTCTCATTGGCACGGTTGAATCAAAAGCCCCAAGCCGGTGCCCTCCTACCGCTCCTTGCGGATCCGGATGCGGTGGTTGCCCATACCGTCGTGCAAGCTCTCAAACAATTGGAGGCCGCAGACGTGAGTTTCACGGTTGTTGATCAATCGGGTGCCGAGGAGACCCGGCACCGCCGCGCATTGCAAGTGCTCCAAGGGTTGCATCAAGCGCAGGTGGTGGATGGAGTGATCAACCGGTTGCAGAAAGAGACAAATCCAGCACGTCGCAGGGGGTGGATTACCACGCTGGCTCGACTCCATTTTACAGCCGGAGTTTGGAAGGGAGATAGCTGGGGAACACGTCCCGACACATCCGGGCCTTATTACCAGCCTGTTACTTGGGATCAAAGTGATCGAATCGCTGCTGCGCTCCAATCTTCGCTCGATCAAGCACAAGGAGACGAAAGCGTGTTCGTCGCCTCCGAACTTGCTCGCCATAAAGTGCAGTCCTCCGACACGTTAGCCGTCCTCATCAAGAGAGCCGCGACCGAAGAAACACTCTTGCTTCCCTTGTTGAGTCAATTGGCTCGGGCGACATCCGTCCCGGAATCGGCAGCACCGCTTTTGCACCAAGCGTTGCAGAACGCCAAGCTTCCTGTGGCGACTCGATCTCTTGCAGTTGCCGCCCTTGCGAAGTTGGGAACTCCTTCAGGACTTGCCACAATCCTTGCAGCGATTCCGACCCTTCAAATGGCCCATCCTGCGGATAAGGATCTCCGAGCCGGCGTGAATGCTTGGCTCAACTCCTCTGCTCTCGAACAACACGCCTCGCTTCTCGAGGTCGCCGCCGCGAAACTCGATGCCTCAGCCCCGTGGGCGGATGCGGCTCAGTTGAATCTTTCCCAACGGAAAACGGTGACTCCTGCTGCAAAAGCTGCCACTCAACAAGCCTTAGATTCCGGATGGAAGCAACCCGCTCGGAGAGCTCAGATTTTGCGGGCGATTGCTTTGTCTGAAAACCGAGGTGCAAAAGATCGAGTCCTTTCGGCAGAAACGGATCAAGATCCCGTTGTTGCAGCGGCGTTCGCGGAGGCGGCAAGGGTGCTTCGGTTGGATATCGCTGGTGCCAAAAAGACCCTTGCTGACCAAGGGCCAAAAGTCGAATCCCTGAAGTCGGCAGAGGTCATGACTCAACTCCAAGCGATGAAGGGTGATCGCAAACTGGGTGAAGAGGTATTCAATCGGCAAGGGTGTGTGAACTGTCACACGGTGGATCAGGCTCAAGCGTTACGCGGACCTTACTTAGGAAACATTGCAACGATCTACAAACGACCCGAGCTTACCGAGGCGATTCTTGTGCCGAATAAAAGCATCGCCCAAGGGTTCGCCACTCATCAGTTCGAGTTGAAGGATGGAACCGAAATCGAAGGATTCGTCACGCTCGAAGCCGCCGACAAGGTGATCGTGCGAAACGTGCTTGCTCAAGAAATGACGATTCTCGTCAAGAACATCACCAAAAGAAACAAGGTGGAAAAATCTTTGATGCCTGAAGGGCTCGCAGCTTCGCTGACGATCAAGGAACTCGCCTCTTTGTTGGATTATCTTGAAGGGTTGTCCAAGCAATAACCGAGCCGGATCAGGATCGGTTCTCGTAGAGATCCAAAAAGCTCTGAACACCAGCGGCCATGAAATTCAGTTCGGTGGCACATTGGAGGAAGCGGAATCCTTGATCCAAACATCGAGCGATATCCGCCCCGCCGGTTGTGAGTCGGCCAGCAGTTTTACCATGCCGCTTAGCAGCATCGACAACCTTTGCCATCGCCGAATGAACATCGGGATGAGTCATATCACCTCGTAAACCCATGGAGAACGAAAGGTCGCTGGGACCGACAAAGAGGACATCGATGCCGGGAGTGGCTGCGATGGCTTCGATTTTTTCGACTGCAGAAATCTCTTCGATAATCGCGATGACCATTACATTCCGATCGGCAAAATCGAAATAGCCCTCGGCACTAGGCCAACTAAAGGTGGCCAATCCAGCACCGGAACCGCGTTTGCCCACGGGCGGATAACGGCATGCATCAACCGCCTGTTGTGCCAATGCGGGCGTGCTGGTGAAGGGGAACATGACTCCCAATACTCCCGCATCCAACACTCGTTTGGCTGTCCAAAGTTCGTTCAAAGGAATGCGCGCAAAAGGGATGGCTTTCGCCCCTCGAGTCGCCAGCACGATATTCCGCACGGTCTCAAGGCTGATCGGCGAATGCTCCATCTCGATCCAGAGGAAATCAAACCCCAACCTTGCGGCTTGTGCGGCGGCTTCCACACTGTTGGTCGTAAGCGTGATGCCAATGACAGGGAGACCCGCACGAAGACGGGCTTTGACAGGGTTTTCCCAAGGAGCGTCGGTTGAGGGTTGGTTCATCGACTCAGAGATTATGTTACTTTTTGATCAACCAAATCTCCGAAACTTGGCAACCACGACCATTGCCGCCTAAACCTTCTTGCCGGAACCAACTCAGCTCGAGGATCCCGTCTTTAACAGCGGCGTCTGGAATATCAAACTCCACAGGTTTCCAAGGAAACGCCTTTTGGATCAACGGGTGTATCTCGATTTTATCATCCGCCATCAGTCGGATAGGCCGTTTGGGAGCATCTCCAGCATAGGTCACACGGATTTTGTAATGTGCAGCAGGATCAAGGTCCGTGTATCGCATTTTTAAGGGTTGCTCCCCTAAAGATTCGGCGTGATCCAGCCAAGAATAGCGAAGAGCCCCGATCGGCTTCTCGTCAGGCTCATCTACCACGTCGCCTTCTTCAAAACCAATTTTGGAGGACAAGAGGCTCGCTGGATCTTGGGCAAACGGCAGCCCTCGCACGACATGCGGTTGCCGTGTCATGTTGCCTGTATCATCATAAAATCCTCCGGGCCCCGGATTCGTCCACTGTTCGATCGAATGAATCGCCTTGAGGCGTTCAGCGTCGGTCTTCATTTGTCGGACGGCTTGGAACTGCTCCTGCAACCACTTTCTGTTGTTTAGCGGATAGTCGATCGTATCCAAGCTCGCACCACGATCGACCCCGATTGCCTGATGTCGCCCCACCGTTAACTGCATTTGGATGCTCTGGAAAAGAGCGTCACCCAGTTCGAAGGTGCGCGCTCGTAAATCCCGCGCCACCAATTCCGTTGATGCCCTATTAAGCACTGAATCCGCTAAGTCAAGGGCTTGGCGCGCACCTAGTCGCGTCGCATCCCGCAACGTTTCCATGACCCGGTCTTCGAGCCCGGTTTCGTAGATCAAACGGCTTCGGGTATAGGCATCGTAATACGCACGGAAAAGAGCTTGTTGAAAACGCCAATTCGCTTTCACTGCTGGCGATGCCTCACGTTCCAACTGTTGGAATTGTTGCAACGTCGTGTTTACACCTTCATTCGCCAGCAACGGCCCGCGCCAGTTCTGTTCGAGAGCCAGCAAGCCCTGAGCGAAGGTTTCTGTATACTGCTCACCGATATAATACCGGCTGAACTCCCGCAACACATCGACCACCGACATATCAGGATTCCAACCCAACGCGCTCCACACCGCTTTGTTCACATCATCATTACAACCTTCGGAATACGTAATAAATCCCACCGTGTATGGCTGCATAAGACGAAAGATCGCCGCTTCATCGATAGGCCTAGGATTGATGCATTCGCGTCCTTCAGTCAGCGCAAATGCAGTGTCCCAATCTGGCACTGGGTATTGGCATTGGCGGGTGTGGGTAATATCGGGATAGTGCCGGATTGGGTATTGCTTCGGCACTGCAGCCCGCAACTCAGGCAGGCTCATCCGCACCTGAGGTCCGAAGACCAAGCCGCTCAGCCAAGTCGGAGGTGTTTTATCCAACATCCCGAGAAATTCATCCATCCATTCGCGGGTGAATCCTTGAGGAGAGAGCCACATCTGCGCCTTGGGATGAAACTTGTGCAACGATGCCGTTTGCTTCTCGAGCAAGGCCATCAAATGTTTGGGAGGCGTATGGCCGGGGTCACCGCCCGGTACAAAAATCGCGTCGATCCGAGGCAATCGTTCGAAAACCACCGCCCATTCTTTGAGGGCTAACTCGACGGTCTTAGGATCCGAATAATCGGCGTCCATCGCAGGATACCAAATCCAGACATCCAACCCGTAATCATCAGCGAGGCGCGACATCCCCTCCATCATCGGAAGGGGAGGCAGAGGAAAATGCGGGCTCAACGCATCGTCATCCGTTCGAGGTGGGACCAGTTCAACCGCATTTGCACCGAAAACAATGAGATCCCGATAATACTGCTCCCAAGTCGCCAAATTCCACGCGTCATAAGAATGCGTCTTCGGTCGATAACCCAACTGGTGACCTCGCACTGGATACCGAGGTGAGGTGGAAACACTCAACCCATCCGCCACCGTGATTCGACCGGGGGCCATGTGCAATTGGCGAAGCAGATAACCTACGCCATAAAGCACTCCACGCGGATCATTCCCCGCGATGGTCACCCCAGTTTTGACCCGCAAATGGAATCCTTCTGCCGCACGGTTCTCGGATCGTTCCACAGTCAACCCATTAACACCCTGCAACACCTCCGCACGGCCCAGCGTAATGACAGGCACCCCATCACTCGGTGAATCCGCCAGAACCTTCCAACGGATCTGCGCTCGCTTCTCCACTTCTTCCACCAAAAGTGTTACCGCCTTCTTCTCAAGCCGCGAAAGTCCTACCGGAGCCTGCACCACCGCACGGGTCAAATCCAAGGCGATTACCGTAGAAGGACTTAGACAAAGCATCCACACCACCAAACCAGAAAAAGGCACAAAAGCGGTAAAGCGGGGTATCAAAGGCATACGAAAACTGAACCACCCACAACCCACCCCGTCAAACAAATTGACCTTATAATGGCCCGGGTTTAGGGTTTGGGATTCATGGTGAACCAAAAGCAAATCGAAGGAGCCCCACCGAATCATTCGTTTTGTGAGAATGGCGCATGGTATCCCATCAACCCTGTTTTCTCGGGTCAAGGAACACAATCTACATTGCGGTACATCGATTTATTCTGCGGCATTGGTGGGTTTCGAATCGCGATGCAGAATGCCAGTGAAAGGCTTCGTGTTTCGAGCGAATGCGTTTTCTCCAGTGATATCGACCTAGATGCTCAGATAGCTTACGAAACTAATTTTAACGAAAAACCATTCGGCGATATCACCCAGATCGCTGCGAAGGATATCCCAGATCATGACCTGCTGCTAGGCGGGTTTCCATGTCAGGCCTTTAGTATCATCGGAAACCGAAAAGGCTTTGAAGACATCCGAGGGACCTTGTTCTTTGACATCGCAAGGATTCTGGATGAGAAACGTCCCGCTGCCTTTGTCTTGGAAAACGTGAAACAATTAATGTCCCACGATGGCGGTAGAACGTTAAGTAGAATCCTGAAAGTGCTGGAGGATCTTGGATACCAAGTCCGATTTAAAGTTCTGAATGCACTAGATTTCGGCGTGCCTCAAAAAAGAGAGCGGATTTTTTTGGTCGGTTTTCGAGAACCCCGTGCCTTCAGTTGGCCTTCTGGCGGTGTCACGATGAAGCCGCTCTCGGAGATATTGGAAAAAGAGGTATCAGATTTTTACTCGGCCTCAGAACGCATCAGGCTCAATCGGTTGGAGAAAAAACCCGACAACCATCGACTCGATGAACCTACCATTTGGCATGAAAACAAAGGAGGCCATGTGAGTGCCTATCCATTTTCGTGCGCTCTCCGGGCTGGTGCATCGTATAATTACCTCCTTGTAAACGGTTTGCGTCGCCTAACGGAGAGGGAGATGCTTCGACTGCAGGGTTTCCCCGAGTCGTTCAAAATCGCTTGTGGCTATGGTGCTACCAGAAAACAGGCGGGGAACAGCGTGGCAGTGCCTTGCGTCACAGCCGTTATTGGAGCTACCCTTGATGCTTTGCGAACCTCTCCAGTCCTTGCAACGAAGAGAACTTCCCAAACTGCCTTCGCTTTTGCATAAAACCTCGCCTCAAAACGCGTTCAAAGTGCCAGTATGTATGCCGAACACAGTTGTTGATGCAAAAAGTCGCCTCGATTTGATAATCAAGAAAGCGCGTGTCGACTTGTACAAGCCAATTCAGATCGCCGAGGTATTGTATCGATCAAGAACCGTAAGAGATTTCGAGATTCTTAGCATAGAATCTTTTCGCAACCCTTCGTGTAAATGGCGTGACCTTGTAACAAAACGTCTTTTGGGCAAAGTCCCCACGTCTTCCGCTCGCTACCAACACGACATCTGGAATGACTCCGCGATACCACCGCCAGTGTTATCGATCTTAGACGCGGAAAACCATCGAACGAAGGGCGGTGTGGAGCATTACATTTATCGACGGTTTCAACAAAGGCAGGGGACAGTTGATGGGTTGATCGCGCTGGTATCAAACGCAGACCCAAGGTCGTTCCAGCTTCAATCATTGCTGGACCTTTTCGTCACAAGTGCCGGAATTCGCCGCAGCATCGATAAGGCTTATGAGATTGTTACTCACAGTCTATTCGAGACAATAGTCACTTCACTGCGCACAACCGTAACAGTCTCTGTTCCCCACCAGAGCTTCGAATTACTTCGTGAGTTTGAAGACTTGGCAGGCAAGCTCCTTGGAATCGGTCGGGCAAAAACGAAGAGCGAGATGGATGCTCATGTTTTCCGTGTCGGTGTGACGAATGCTGCTGACCGTGGCCTAGATATGTGGGCGAATTTTGGTCCAGCCGTTCAAGTCAAACACCTGACCCTGAACGAAGAACTAGCAACTTCAATCATCGATCAGGTCGAGAGCGATTCTATCGTGATCGTATGCCGAGATTCAGACGCCAAGGTTATTAGCACCGTGGCCAAGCAAATTGGGTGGGGCCGTCGGGTCCGTGGTATTGTGCGCGAATCAGAATTGGTGGAATGGTATGATCGTTGCCTTCGAGGAACTTTCTCCAAACAACTCGCAAAACCTTTGCTGAAGCAGTTAGCGGAAGGATTCAAATCAGAATTCCCTCAAACATCAGGCGTCACAGCTTTTCTTGCCGAACGTGGATATAGTCAGATGAGAGTTGATCCCCAGTGGAAAGATTAAGAACCGGTTCCACAAACATTTTGGGGAATTCTATTGCTTCAACGTTGACAGGTTTGTTGAACGGTTCACGGTAGGTGAAACGCGAAAATGATGTGGCGCTGCCTTTTTTATCTCATAATCCTCGGACTCTCTGGGGTGCAGAGTTTCGGAGGCACCCGAGCGACTGCGGTCGCGACCGTCGTGGAGGGTTCGATCGTCTCGATCGCAGTAACGTCCGGCGGGTCCGGTTATTCGACGCCTCCGGGAGTGAGTTTTTCCAGCGGAGTAGGGGATGGTGCCACGGCCACCGCAACTTTGGTCGGTGACCGGGTCGAAAGGATCATTGTGGTCAATGCGGGAAGCGGTTATCCCGCAGAAGTGATTGTGTGGATCGAATTGCCACCGGAGGACCTCCGATTGGAGATGGAACCCTTCCAGAAGATTCGCATTCTGGGTCCTGTCGGGGTGTGGAATCGTTTGGAATGGAGTCCCAGATTGGGATCTGACGCAAGCTGGCAACTCGTGGAAGAATTCCTCATGACCACCAACGGGGTGGTCGTCGCCCTTGAGGTTTCGGGGGTGGCCACGAGGTTTTATCGAGCCACCGAAGCTCAGCCGCCCGTCGGCCCAGCAGGTTTTGTCTGGATCGCGTCGGGAGTTTTCGAAATGGGAAGCCCACCCGACGAGGCAGATCGAGATTCGGACGAAGTGCAACACAGGGTCCGAATCACTTCAGGATTCTGGATGAGTGACCACGAGACGACGCAGGCCGAGTTTGAGGCTGTGATGGAGCGGAACCCCAGTTACTTTGAAGGTTCCAACCACCCAGTGGAGACCGTGACTTGGGCGGATGCCACGGAGTATTGCCAACGATTGACGGCCAAAGAAAGCGGGACCGGAAAGTTCGGAGTCGGTTGGGGGTATCGTCTGCCCACTGAGGCGGAGTGGGAGTATGCGTATCGAGCAGGAACCACGAGTGCGATCCCGGGAGAGGCCGATGCCATCGCGTGGACGTCTAGTAACTCCGACAACCAGACCCACGAAGTCAGGACAAAACAAGCCAATCCTTGGGGGCTGTATGACATGGGAGGTAATGTCTGGGAGTGGTGTTCGGATTGGTATGATGAATATCCGATCGTGGAAGCAATGAATCCGGGAGGTGCGTTGGAGGGTTCGTGGAGGGTCGTGCGAGGAGGCAGTTGGTTCTTCGACGAAGCAGACTGCAGAGCTGCTTACCGCCGCTGTTTCGTCCCCGGCTTCCGTTTCTACGCCCTAGGCTTCCGCCCCGTCCTCGGCCGACTCCCCTGAAGCCCAATTGTCGAACGATCCAATCCGGCTGATTTCGAATCTTTGCATTGGGGGTGGGTTGGGTTAGGCTGGGCTGTCTGTGGGTATGCCGAGTGTTTTTATTAAGACTTATGGTTGTCAGATGAACGAGCGGGATTCTGAGGCCGTCGCCGCTCAGTTGGTGGAGCGCGGTTATACGGTCGCACCTCATGAACGGGGGGCGGATGTCGTGTTGCTCAACACGTGCAGTGTCCGCGATTTAGCGGAGCAAAAGGCGATTGGCAAAATGACTGCCTTAACGGTGGTTGCCCAACGGAAGAAATCCAAGACGGTGTTCGGTTTCCTCGGGTGCATGGCTCAGAGTCATGGGGCAGGTTTGCTCGAACAATTGCCTCAGGTCGGTTTGGTTCTAGGGACACAAAAATTCCATCGGGCAGGGGAATATCTGGACGAGTTGGTGGCGGGTCGGCGCACATCGATTGTGGATGTCGAGGATGAGGTGGGGAGTGAATCCACGATCAAGGAACACCTACCGACGCCGAGTGGTGCGGTTTCTTCGGTAACGAGTTTCGTCAGTATCATGCAGGGCTGCAATCAGTATTGCACGTTTTGCATTGTTCCTTATACGCGCGGACAGGAACGAAGCCGCCCGATTGCAGAGGTGGTGGAGGAGGTTCGTCGTTTGGTGGATGGCGGGGCCCGTGAGGTCACGTTGCTTGGGCAGATTGTGAATAGTTACGGCAAGCGCGAGATTGGGGTGAAGGACGGAAAGTCGGCGTTTGTTCAGTTGCTCGAGGCGGTGAGCTCGGTGGAAGGGTTGGAGCGGATTCGGTTCACTTCGCCTCATCCCAAGGGGTATGGAGCTGATTTGGTGGAAGCCTATGGTCGGCTGCCCAAGCTCTGTGAAAGTGCTCATATTCCGTTGCAAAGCGGCAGCGATCGGGTGCTCAAGCGGATGCATCGAGGTTACACGAGTGCCCGTTTTATAGAGCTCGCGGCACAATTGCGGCGAGTGCAGCCAGAAATGGGTGTCACGACGGATGTGATCGTGGGGTTCCCGGGCGAGACCGAATCTGATTTTGAAGAGACGATGGCGTTAGTGCGTGAGATCCGGTTCGATAACGCTTACGTTTTCAAGTATTCCCCTCGCAAAGACACTCCGGCGGCAGTCATGCCGGATCAAGTTCCTGAAGAGGTCAAGGTGGAGCGTCACACGCGTTTGTTAACGTTGATCAACCAAATTGGTGCCGAACGCTATGAAGCGCACGTCGGGCGATTGCGGCAGGTGTTGGTGGAAGGCCCGAGTCGACGGAATCCAGATCGACTGACGGGCAGAACTCGCTGCAACAAAATTGTTGTTTTTGAAGGAGCAGACCGCCATCTTGGCCAACTGATGGATCTGAGAATTACCCGCACCGGTTCGTTCACCCTGTATGGCGACCCTGCCATCTTGAACCTCGAGGAATGATTTAGACCCACATCGTATGACACTTTCTCAACTAGCCATTGTTTTGGGGGCGGCGGTCAGTGCGCTGCAATTGTATATTCTCTTAAAGCCTGAGGCGTTCACTCAGTGGATCCGCCGATTCCCTCGCAACGAGAAATGTGGTTATGTGCTGATGACGATCGGCACCTCGTGGTTTTTATACAATCTCAACGCCGAAACTATTTCTGATTTCGCCAATTACAAAACCCTGATGATGGTGGGTTTTGGGGTATTGGGGTTGCTGACTTGTATATTCGTGCGTGATTTCCTAGCCGTTCGCGGCCTCGCGATTGTGATGCTGATGCTCGCGTGGTATACCCTCAACCGCACCCGCTGGGCGGATTC
>SXQI01000251.1 GCA_005793025.1 Verrucomicrobiales bacterium | reverse complement strand
GTGCATCTTCCAAATCGGCCACCAAGCCGACTGGTTCTCCTAAACCACCCAAAAGCAAACTGAGCTGGAAGGACACCCGAGAACTAGAGGGTATGGAGGCCGCCATTCAAGCGGTAGAAACAGAAATTGAACGAGTGGAGGCATTGTTTGCTCAGTCTGATTTCCACAAAAACCACGGTTCAAAAGCAGGAGAATTGACGACCCATCTCGCCCAGCAAAAGGGTCAACTTTCTGCCTTGTTCCGACGCTGGGAAGAATTGGAAAAATTGAAAACCGCAGCCGATACGTAATCCCCGCAATGGGTCTACCAGCGATCTCGCCCACTAATCATCTACCCCAATTTTATGGAATGTTTTTTCCCTTATTCTGGCACAACTTGGCCGAGATAAGGTACCAGAGCCGCCTCCAGCCGGGTCATCCTTTTCAACATCTCCGTCTGAATCGCTGGCCACTGAGATTCAGGGCTTTTGTAACCCCCTAAATCGACCAAGCTTTTAATTCTGCAAGCCTGTTTCTCATCCAATCTTTCCCATTTCAAAGGGCCACCAAACTGCTTCTCGATTTCAGCTTTATGGGTACACAACGCATCGAAGATCTGTTTGTTTTCTGAGGCTGCACCACGGTCGATATAAAGCTCAGAAACTGCAGAATCTTGCCCCATTGAATACCAAAAACCCAAACCTCGGTAGCCTGAGCCCGCTGCAATGTAACTGTGCGTAGACGGTTTAAGATTTTTATGCCTAGTTTTTTCTTTTCTAGCCAATGTTATCAATCCTTCCCAAAATTTCTGAAAAACCTCGTTACGTCCTGCTCGCTTTCGTCGTTCAACCTGCTCCTTTTCTCGGAGTTGGATTTGGTATTCGTTAGCTTCTGGAAGTGGAATAATTTGTTGAACATCAATCAGGCAGCGGTCTTGATCTTTGTAAGGGGTAAGGCGAACACAGCGGATGTCCATATCCCGATCCCTCAACCATAGGACTGCCGTCGTTAACTCTTTTCCAAAATCCTCTGAAACCAGAATGATTCGAACGTCCGGAGCAAAATTCTCTTCATTTGGCTCCTCCCATCCTAGAAAAGTAAGTAAGCGGTTTTGGCTCTGGTCTGGTTGGTCGCCCAATTTTCCAAGGAATTCAGCGTGTATTTGAACAGCCTTTTCAAAAGTCATTGTCGAGATCATGCTGGCGTAACGGATGGCCTGAAGTTCCATGTGGCCGCCGTCGTTGGTTCGTTTCAGTTCGATAACCACCAAGTTGGCATCTTTATCGATAGCGAGGAGGTCGATCCTGCGCCGACTGTCGTCCCAATCACCGAATTCTTCAGCGATCACGTAGAGATCATCTCCAAGCAGATCAATTTGAGATCTGAGCAATCGTTGAAGGTCATCTCGCTCACGAACCTTCAGGTGAGTAAACGAGGATTTGTCCAAGGTGCGAAAAGAGGTTGATGTCATTTCGAAAAGTGCCATGCCAAACTTCTATCGCTTGGCCGCACCCATAGCAACCCTGAAAGCATTGATTTCTTCACGGGTTGAGACAGTTTTTAGAGGTTTTTTGAATTGAAATCTGAGGTGGTTTTGGTCAGTATTCCCGGCTCGTGATGAATGTATTGATTTGTGATCCGATTTCGCCGAAGGGCATCGCCCTTTTCCAGCAACAGACTGAGTTTAAAGTCACTGTTTTGGAAAAACGACTTTCTGAGGCGGAGTTGATTCCGCTTCTTGGAGATGTAGCGGCGATGGTGGTCCGCTCTGAAACAAAAATTACTCGCAAGGTGATCGAAAACGCGCCGCACCTCCGGGTTGTAGGCCGTGCTGGGGTGGGTGTGGATAATGTGGATGTGGATGCCGCGACTCAGCGAGGGATCGTGGTGATGAATACTCCGAGCGGAAACACGATTTCTACGGCAGAATTGACGTTTTCGATGCTCATGGCGTTGACGAGGAAGATTCCTCAGGCTCACATGTCAATGAAGGCCGGTGAATGGAATCGCAAGGCGTTCCAAGGCACGGAGCTTTATAACAAGACTCTGGGGATTTTGGGGATGGGACGGATTGGCACGGAAGTGGCGAAGCGTGCGATTGCTTTCGGGATGCGTGTGGTGGCGTTTGATCCTTATCTGGCATTGGCTAGGGCTAAAGCGTTGCAAGTGGAGTTGGTGGAAAAACTCGAAGATATCTATCCTCAATGTGATTTTATCACGGTTCACATGCCAATGTCGGACGAGACGAAAGGGATGCTCAATACGGCGGCGTTTGCAAAGATGAAAAAAGGGGTTCGCCTGCTCAATTGTGCTCGCGGAGGAATCATCAATGAAACGGATCTCTACACTGCAGTGAAATCGGGGCAAGTGGGGGGTGCTGCATTGGATGTGTATGAGGTGGAGCCGTTGCCGAAAGAATTTCCGCTCCGGGATCTGCCCCAAGTGATCATGACGCCCCATTTGGGAGCAAGCACCGAGGAGGCGCAGGAAAATGTCGGCATTGAGGTGGCGGAGGCGATTACAGACTATCTGTTGAAGGGTGAGGTCCGAAACGCGGTGAACCTACCTAATTTGGACGCGAAAACTTACGCGATCGTTAAACCTTATCTGCATCTCGGGACGCAGTTGGGACGTTTGGTGGCGCAAATCGCACCTAAAAGAAATGATCGGCTTGTTGTCACGTATGGGGGCAAAGCAGCGGAGCTACCAACGGATCCTATCACGCGTTCGGTGCTCAAGGGTTTTCTGGAAGGAGCCGGAGGAAAAGATGTCAATCAGGTCAATGTTCGATCCCTCGCTTCGGCGTTGGGAGTCACCGTGGACGAAGTGAAATCGAACGAGGACTTGGATTATGTGGAATGGTTGCATGTAGCGGTTCACTCGGGTGACCAAAAGGTTTCGGCAGGCGGGACGTTTTATGGTTCACATAATCATCCGAGAATCGTGCGGGTGAACAGTAGGCCAGTGGAGTTGGTGCCAGCAGGGGTGTTGTTTTTGATGACGAATAAAGATCGCCCCGGGATTGTGGGTTATGTGGGATCGTTGATGGGCCGTCATCAAGTCAACATCGCCAGCATGAGCCTCAGCCGGGACAATGAAGGTGGAAACGCTCTCACCATTCTGAATCTGGACAGCGTGCCACCCCAAGCGTTGTTGGAGGAAATTCAACAGGATCCGGACATCAGCAATGTGCGTGTGGTGAAACTGTGATCGATTCGTTGAATACCCGAAAAGGAAGCGCGACTTGCTGGGCCTTGGGCTTGGTAGTGGTTTTGTTGCTAGGGAGTGTTGATTCATCCGGTGAAAACCTGTTTGGAGACAAGGTTGTCGCCAAGGGGAAGGGCGTTGAGGTCAAGCACAGCCAAGTGGAAGAAGCGGTCATTGCGTTCAAAGCAGCTCGGGTCGGGGCAGGAGAACGAGTCTCTAGGGACATGGAGGAGGAGGCAGAAAAAACCATCCTCGACCGATTGATCGCCTCTCAATTACTCCTCTGTCGAGCAACGGAGGCGGATAAAACTGTCGGCAAAACAATCGGTGACAAACTGATTGAGGAAGCCAAGACCAAAGTGGCGAACGAGGTTGCGTTTAAACGGCAGTTGATCGTGTTGGGTCTTACGTTGGCGCAATTTGAAGCACAAATTCAGGAGCAATCGTTGGTGAAAGCGGTGATCGAACGGGAGCTCAAACCATCGCACGTTATCGCGGACGAACAGGTGCTCAAATTCTACAACGATAATCCTGATGCGTTCCAGCTACCGGAACAATTACGTGGGTCACATATTCTGTTTTCGTTCAAGGATCCGGTCAGTAAAGCCGAGTTGTCCCCAGAAATCGTT
>SXQI01000250.1 GCA_005793025.1 Verrucomicrobiales bacterium | reverse complement strand
CCAGCGACTTCTTCTCCTTTCCGTAAAAAGTCCGCTCCTGCAACAGCCGTTCCTGCGCCGTAGTCCGCTTAGGGTTTGCCTTCCTCAAATAATCAAACGCCTCGCACAAAAACCCCGCCGACCCCACCGCCCCATCATAAACCCTCTCACCAATCTTCGGTTCCACCACCTGCACCATCGCCCGAATCAGCGGACGCGGCGTGTAATACTCGCCACCGTTTCGCCCGGCGTTCCCCATATTTTTGATCTTCGCCTCATAAAGATGAGATAACTCATGCTTCTCCGACTGCGACCGGAACCGAAGTTCATCAATGCGATCAATGATCTCCCGCAAATTGTATCCGCTCGAAATTTTGTTCTTAATCTCCCCGAAAATTTGCCCAATCTTGTATTCGATCGTGTTCGGCCCCGTCGCCTTCCGGGTGAACCCCTGCAAATAGGGGAATAACTTCACATTCACAAAATCCCGCAAATCATCCCCCGTCAAAGCCGAGTGATGATCCAACTTTCCATCCTTGCCTTTAGGTGCCGCCCACAACTCCCATCGATACGGTTTATCGAGAATGAACGAATACTTCTTGCCCTCCAAAGCCGCCTCCGTCGCCTTATCCTCCTCCAGTCCATCCAGATACTTTAGGAATAAAAGCCATGAAGACTGCTCTGTATAATCCAACTCCGTCGTGCAACCGGCCTCCTTACGGAGCACATCGTCGATATTTCTAAACGCCTGTTCGAACATGATAACGCCGTTCCCTTGATTTCCCCCAATGTGCCCGATCCCAAGCCCCCATGGCGAACCTTTTCGCCCTCTCCAACCCCCCTCGAATTCCCATCCATGAAATCCGCGCTATCTGCGGTCAAATTCCCAAAATAAGTTCAACTCCGACAGCACGACGTTACAGCTTGGATTGAAGTCTATACCGGCCAGTTTTCTTTCCACCGTTCTTTTCGATCAACCCAGCTTCCATCAACGGTTTGATCAAATCCATGGCACCTTGTTTTGAAATCTTCAAGGCCACCCAGATTTCTGCTGGAGCCATACTGCCGTGATCACGTAACAATCGAAGCAATCTTTCCTGCGTCGGACGGATTGTGAGCTTGCCACCAGACTTTGGGTTAACCACTTGGATCCTCAACCAGATTTTTTCCAACGTCCCACGCAACCCTTCCGCGAAATATTCCAACCACCCGCTGAGATCTTCTCCCTGATGGCGGACCGCTGTGAGCTCCCTGTAGTAGCGCGCGCGGTCTTCCCAATAAAACTCGTCCACCGAGAAAATGTGATGCGCATCAAATCCTCTTCGATAAAGTTCCCAAAGGGCCAGAGCACGGCCCGTCCGTCCATTACCATCGGCGAACGGGTGGATCGCTTCGAACCGGTAATGGATAACTGCGGCGGTAATAACCGGTGAGAGTTCGAACGACGATGTATTCCACCATTCAAGGAACTCGAACATCAACCCTGATACGTCATCGGGAGCAGGTGGAATGTAGTCGCCGACTCTCACATGCATCGTACGGTATCGGCCGGGTTGACCTTGATCCATCACCCCGGCGGCGAGAATTCGATGCAGCCTGAAAATATCCTCGTGACGGAGTTTTTTTTTCGAAGACTTTTTCTGGATGTGACGAAGAGCCTCGAAATAATTCAGCGCTTCGCATCGCGAACGCTCATCTGTAGCTGTGATGGCTCGTCCTTCTCCGAGTGCACGGACCTGCTCCAGTGTGAGAGAATTGCCTTCGATAGCCGTGGAGGCGTGCGTATTACGACTAAGGGAATCTTTTTGAACCGTCGGAATCCAAGCCAGTTGCACAGCTGCCTGCTGAATCCGTTCTCGCAACGCAGCAATCTCCTCCACCAATTTGAGAAAAGCCGGACGGATAACAAACTGGGGTTCGTAGGCCACGATTATGAGTCAATTATAAGTCAACCTATCAGTCAAGCCGTTTTACTAAAACCATCCAGTCGCAACACTGAATAGTGACCGCGGATAACACGGATAGCCCGGATAAAAAAATCCAAAACCCCATCCATGAAATCCGCGCAATCCGCGGTTAAATCCTTATTTCTAGGAACACCCCAGATTAGATCGCGCTTGATGTTCCTCGTCCCCTTGGGTTCCATCAACCCATGAATCTTACCTCCCATCCGTGGGTTCTCGCTTCCATCATCTCGGCCATCGCCGTGCTCCAAGGATTCGCGGCTGCTACTCCTCCCAGTGCTTACTGGGTTTATTTTGGCACTTATACCGATCAGGGTAGCAAAGGCATCTATGTTTCCAAACTCGACGTAAAAACGGGGAATCTCTCCACGCCCGTCCTTGCGGCCACCACACCGAACCCCACCTTTCTCGCGGTCCATCCCAATCACACGACTCTTTTCGCCGCCAACGAAATTGCTGATTTCAAAGGCAAACGAGCTGGATCCGTTACGGGTTATTCTATCGATCCCAAGACCGGCCTCCTCACTCTCATCAACCAAGAATCCGCAGTCGGCGACGGAACCTGTCACTTGGTCGTGGACGCTAAAGGAAAGAATGTGCTCTGTGCGAATTACGGCGGAGGTAGCGTGACAGTCCTTCCCCTCGATTCCTCCATGAAACTCCTTCCTCAAACAGCTTTCATCCAGCATCAAGGCTCCAGCACCAACCCTGATCGCCAAAAAGAGCCCCACGCTCATTCCATCAACTTGTCTCGAAATAACCGATTCGCCTACGCAGCCGATCTCGGACTCGACAAAATCCTGATCTACAAATTCGATCCCGTCCAAGGCACCCTCGTCCCAAACGATCCCGCATTCGCCCCGCTCAAACTCGGTGCCGGCCCACGCCATTTGGCGTTCACACCCGGAGGCAATTTTGCCTACGTCATTAACGAGCTCGACTCCACTCTGACAGGGTTCTCTTACGACCGTATCACGGGCAAACTCGCCGAATTCCAAACCATCAGCACCTTGCCCGCCGACTTTAAGGACGGCAATTCCACCGCAGAAGTTCAATCTCATCCCTCAGGCCAATTTGTCTATGGATCCAACCGTGGTCACCATTCGATCGCGGTCTTCGCAGTGGACGCTTTCACCGGCCAATTGACCTTGGTCGAACACCAATCCACTCAGGGGAAAACTCCTCGTAATTTCGGAATCGATCCCCAAGGCCAATTCCTCCTCGCCGCTAATCAAGACAGCGGAAACGTCGTCGCATTCAAGGTGAATCTAGACAACGGCAAGCTTACGCCGACAGGTCAAAAACTCGAGATCAGCCGTCCCGTCTGCGTCAAATTCGTCCCCATCCCATAACGTCATCCCGGCGAGTTG
>SXQI01000249.1 GCA_005793025.1 Verrucomicrobiales bacterium | reverse complement strand
TTGGGAAAAGCGTCGGAGATAGATGTCATATGGACCGTATATGCAGCAGCATACGTACAATATAAAAGATAAAATGAAAAAAACTGTGATTTTTTTCAAATCGGAATTCCTGCCCTCACCCGCCTCCACTGACGCATTACGTGGATTTCACCATTCGTCTTGTAGTGATAGTCAAATAGTGCAGAAAGCATGGGAATTGATGCCACGTTGGAACTATCGGGAATCTGTGGGGGAATCATCGAGCTGAGTTGGAGTACCACACCTCGGCTCTCGGCTTCTACGCGATAAGCTTCCCACGCACGGCGTCCACGCCAATTCTCGAACACAACCACTACAAACCCGAGTAAGGCGAGTGTGAGAAATCCAACACCAAAAGCTTTCAACAATAATTTCCACCAGCGTCGAGGCTTTGGAGCTGTGATTTCGGTCGTTTGTGTTGTGGTCATAGATACTTGGCATCAGGAGGCATGATTTCGGATTGTTTGTCTAGGATTTGTTCTTATGGAGGCGATCAAGGGTTGTCGGCAGCGGCGATTTGACTACGGAAGTAGTCTTCGCGTTCAACATGACTTCTAACACAACAACAATCCAGCGCGGCAGTTGGTTGACATCTATCAGTGAGCCTTTAGTTTTGCGACACCGGTGAGAGCCGTCGAGTTATGAAAAAACTGATCTGTGGTTGCCTTTACATCCTCAACTTAATTCTGATGATTTCTGAAACCGAAGCACAAGCCCCTGTTGCGAAGGTCATCCCCAAAACCGAAGTCGTTCACGGGGATTCTCGTGTGGATAACTATTTTTGGTTGCGAGACAAGACGAATGCACAAGTGGTCGCCTACCTGAATGCGGAGAATGATTTCGCGGAGCGGTCGATGAAGCCCACGGTCTCGTTGCAGAAAAAACTCTACAAAGAAATGGTGTCTCGGATCAAAGAAACCGATCAATCGGTTCCTTACCGTGAAGGGGACTGGTTCTATTATCGGCGAAATCAAAAAGGAAAACAGTATCCCATTTATTGTCGGAAGTTCAGAACCCTTGAAGCCAAGGAGCAAGTCATTCTCGACCTGAACCAACTTGCTAAGGGATTAAAGTTCTTGAGCGTAGGGACTTTGAACCTGAGCGATGATGGCCATCTTCTAGCTTATTCGTTAGATACCACCGGTTTTCGCCAATACACTCTATACGTCAAAGATCTGAGGACCGGGAGGTTAAGCTCTGAATCGATTGAAAAGACCGGAAGTGTCGCTTGGGCAGCCGACAACAAAACCATTTTTTATACCGTCGAGGATGCTGCGAAACGTCAGTATCGACTTTACCGGCACGAGTTAAACTCCATGGGCTCGGATACTCTCATTTTCGAGGAAACTGATGAAATGTTTGATCTTGGGGTGGGTCGATCACGCAGTCGTGATTACATTTTCTTGGGATCGACTAGCAAAACATCGGCAGAATACCGCTACATCCTTGCAGACGGTCCAAAAAACGAATGGAAGATCGTTTTGCCCCGAGAGAAAGACCACGAATACGATGTCGATCACCATGGTGACAAGTTTTACATCCGATCCAACAAAGCTGGTCGAAATTTTCAATTAGTCTCCACACCCACGAGTCACCCGAGCTTGGCAGACTGGACTGTTGTGATCCCTCACCGTCCCTCGGTGATGCTCTCTGGAGTCGATCTTTTTGAGTCTTTTTATGTCGCGGTAGAACGCGAGAATGGACTACCCAAATTGAGGGTTGTTGAATTTGCAACAGATCGTTCCAGAGCTATTGAATTCCCGGAGTCCGCTTACGACGTGGGACCCTCTGAAAACCCGGAGTGGAAATCAAAAGTTTACCGTTACAGCTATGAATCGATGGTAAGCCCACGCTCGACCTACGACTATCAGTTGGAAACAGGCCAGAGCACGCTGTTGAAACGACAGGAAGTCCCCGGTGGCTATAATCCTAGCGATTACGTTTCCGAACGCCTAGAGGCTAAAGCTGTCGACGGAGTTTCGGTACCGATTTCGGTCGTTTACAAAAAGGGGCTCACAAAAAATGGGAAGAACCCCATGCTGCTCCAAGGTTACGGCTCTTATGGAATTCCTGAGGATGTGAATTTTTCCACATCTCGCTTGAGCCTTCTGGATCGAGGATTGGTGATTGCGATCGCACACATCCGAGGAGGTGGTGAGATGGGTAAAACTTGGCATGACAACGGTCGGATGATGAAGAAGAAAACGACTTTTACGGATTTCATCACGGTCGCCGAACATTTGATCGAAGATAAATACACGCAAAGCGATCGCCTTGCGATCATGGGGGGAAGTGCAGGTGGGTTGTTGATGGGGGCTGTGACGAATCTTCGACCAGACCTTTTCAAAGGCGTCGTCGCAGTCGTCCCATTTGTGGATGTGATCAATACAATGTTGGACGAATCGTTGCCGCTTACGGTTTCCGAATTCGAGGAATGGGGTAATCCAAAGAAAAAGGAGGATTATGACTACATGAAAAGTTATTGCCCTTATTCCAACATCACTGCTCAAGATTATCCCTGCATGCTAGTAAAAACCTCTTTCAACGATAGTCAGGTCATGTATTGGGAGCCTGCCAAATATACCGCGAAGCTCCGGGCGACTAAAACCGACCGCAATGAACTCTTATTCAAGATTAATATGGATGCAGGTCATGGAGGAGCGTCAGGTCGTTATGATCACCTCAAGGAGTCGGCGTTTATTTACGCATGGATTCTCAAAACTATTACACATCCCTGATTGTCGGGGAGCCCTCCCATTTGTAGGTGCTGAGGGCAACAAGGATTTCTAGATGAAGCCAGCGAGTCTCTTAATAGCCGTAAAACGTTGCTTTCGATTCCAAGAGGCGGGCTTGGTTGGCGTAATTCTCGTCCTTGGCTTGCTACTGACCGTTTTCGGGGGATCTGTAAACGTTCCCGTGTTCACCATGAATTCCGATGGGATCCGTGAGCGCGTAATGAAACCGAATTCACAAGGTGAGTTGGAGCCGGTTTCAACCACTCGCAACACGTTCTTAAACGCAAAAAACCTGACTCAACTCGCCAAAGATACGAGCTTTATTGCCATCATGGCGGTTGGAGCAACCATCGTCATTATCTCCGGAGGAATCGATCTTTCCGTTGGTGCTATTTATGCCTTGGCTTCTGTCGTGGGCGCGATGGTGCTCCACCAATTCGGGCCGGATGGTTCAAGCACCCAAACATCCCACCTGTTAGGAGTCACACTAGGAATCGCGGCTTGTATTGGAACCGCGACACTTTGCGGATTGTTCAACGGTGGCATGACTGTCGTTCTGAGAGTTCATCCGTTTATTATCACCCTAGGAACTATGGCTATCTATCGAGGGATCGCGTTTGTGCTCACCAACGGCCAATCCATTGGGGGGTTCCCAGAAAGTTTTCGCAATGTGGTTCAGTGGGAGATCGGGGAGAATTTGAGTGTCGTTCCATTATTGATCACCGTGGTTGTTGGTTTATTAGGAGTGATTTTTCTGGGAAGTTTGGCGGAGGGGCGTCGGGTTTACGCGATCGGCGGGAACGAATTAGCCAGTCGTTATAGTGGAATCAGGGTAGAAAGAGTGAAGCTCCTCGTGTTTGTTATCGCAGGACTGGTGGCAGGTCTCTCGGCGGTTTTGTCTTTGGGTTATTACGGGGCTGCGACTTCTGGAGACGGCCAAGGTTATGAGCTCAACGTGATCGCCGCCGCAGTCATCGGAGGAGCTAGCTTGGCGGGTGGCAAAGGCACTGCGCTGGGCGCGGTGCTCGGTGCCTTGATCATCCAGATGATCAATAGTGGCATCGTGATTTTACGCATCGACCAAAACTACAGTCAGATTATTATCGGAGCCGTGGTGATCATCGCGGTCATGCTTGATCAAGTAAACGCTTGGCTGGAACGCCGACGTCTCACCACAACCGCTAGTCGTTAAACGGCCGCAACCAATCTCCTTTCTTTTGCTGAGTCCCTGACTAATCTCTACCCATGCCGTCATTCGATATCACATCTGAAGTCAACTCAATGGAAGTTGAGAACGCTATCAACCAAGCGAAAAAGGAGTTGGTAAATCGCTTCGATTTTAAGGGATCCAAGGCGGAAATATTATTGGAGAAAAACGAAATCAAAATGACCGCTGAAGACCGATTCAAAATGACCGCTTTGCACGAAATTGTAATCGGTAAATTAGCGAAGCGCAGCATCAGCCTCAAAAACGTGGATAAAGGAGATCCAGAAATCTCCCCGCTCGGTCATGCTCGCCAAGTGATCAAGATCAAGCAAGGAATCGAGCCCCCAGTCGCCAAGGAAATCACCCAGTTTATCAGGGACTCTAAATTGAAGGTTACCACCCAGATTTTGGGGGATCAAATCCGAGTCACAGGCAAGAGTCGCGACGATCTACAGGCTGTCATGGGAGCCGTGCGCGCCCATGAGTTTCCAGTGGATGTTGGGTTTGGGAATTTCCGCGACTAAAGCTCCAGAAATTATCGGCCCTCCGCGAGCCGTTCCGCTAGGCGGCTAGGAAGTCCTGCATCGAGGATTTTTTTCTGAGTCGTGGCCATGTCGTAATCCAACCGACGCAACTCGATCGAACTTTCCGCCATGTTGTAAACGACATAGGTGGCCTTTGCTACACCGTCACGCGACTGCCCAACGCTCCCGACATTGATGAAGTATTTTTTGCCCGGTTCAGTGCGGAATTTAGAGTAAGTTCCACCCCCGACCTTTGTGTCTCGAACGAACGCCAACGGAACATGGGTGTGGCCGAAAAAGCAGACACTCGTGTTCTGATAAGTAAAGCTGGCTGCTGCTGCTAATTTATCAAAAACGTAACCCCATCGTTGTGGGCCATCCAAAGTAGCGTGAACCAAAGTGAAACTTGAAACCATCCGAATGTATTTCAGGTCACGCAACCATTGGCGATCATTCTCCGTCAACTGTTCACGCGTCCATTGAATTGCCTCTTCAGCGTGTGGATTAAATCCTTCTAATCCGACTTCGCTGGAGCAGTATTCGTCGTGATTGCCTTTTACGCAGGTGATGTCCATCCCTCGAATTATGTCGAGGCATTCCTTCGGGTTGGCGTTGTATCCCACCACATCACCCAAGCACACCACTTTGCTACACCCCTGTGCTTTAATATCGTCGAGCACCACTTCCAGTGCTTCCAGATTGGCGTGAATATCTGCTATAATCGCGTACTTCATCGTTGTCCTGCAAAACCTTAACGAATGATCTCAAATCCTCGAAACTCATTTGTCGGGGTCCCCCATGAAATTTCCTCATGGCGGATAAATCTTTGAACCCCACTTTCTTGGATTCCAACTCGGAACCCCTCCAACTCCTCCCGAGTCCCCTCACAAACGAGTTCGACTCGGCCGTCCAACAGGTTACGGATGGTTCCCGTGACTTCATAGCCTAAAGCTGTTTTTTTCGCGGTAACGCGAAAACCCACACCTTGCACCCGACCACTGTAAAGGACTTGTAACCGACTCCGAGTCATAAACTAGGGAAATCCATCAAACTAAAAAAGTCATGGTAACTGATAAAGCCATAATCGTGCCGGTTCCAATAAGATTCTTGTTTTTTGTGTGAAAAGCTTTCTAAAAACCCGCATATCCTTCCACTCCATTTCCTATTGATCTGCGTGTTATCCGAGACTTGTCTTTTGTTCGATCAGCCCTAGATTGCAGTGATGAAGAGAGAGGTCATACCCGTCACCATTCGTGGGATTCTTCCTGCCAATAGTGGATGTGCTGTCTTTGTGGGTAACGAAGAAAAAGTGTTTGTTATTCAAGTAGAACACAACATGGGGGCCGTGATTGACATGTTCCTTCGTAATATACCAAAAGAACGTCCCTTGACCCACGATCTGATGGTAAACATCCTTCAAGGACTGGGCGTGAAGGTGGACCATGTCGTAATCACCGATGTTAAAAACTCGATCTACTTGGCTCGCCTGGTCCTCCGCCAAGAAAACGAGCTCGGTAAAAAAATTGTCGAACTTGACGCACGCCCAAGCGACAGCTTAGCGATGGCGGCGGCTCAACAAACCCCAATCTTCGTCACCAAAGCTCTATTCGAAAAGGTCGATGACATGTCTGAAGTTCTTGCGAGAATTAACGAGACTGCCGATGGCTCCGAATCTTGAGGCATCATTATGGCGAAAAGTGCTCAGACCGTGACGACTTCGCTTTGCTTGTTTGCAGGTGAGGACGATTTTGCCGTTAAGCAACACGCGCGCCAGCTCTTTCACCAATGGTGTGCGGAGATAGGAGGATTTGACCACGAGCGAATCGATGCCTTTGCACTCAACAGCGGCGAGGCAATTCGAGCGATCCAGAGGCTTCGGGAGGCACTTCAAACGTTACCGTTTTTTGGTGTCGGCAAAGTAATCTGGTGGGAAAACTGTTCCTTCCTCGGCGACGATCGGACGGGTGGTTCTGCTAGCGTCACTGAGGCGATTCAAGAATTGGCCCAAGAATTGAAGGCGTTCCGTTGGGATGCTGTCCGCCTCATCATCAGCGCGGGTAAGGTTGATAAACGCAAATTATTTTTCAAAACCCTTGATAAGCTAGGCAAGGTAGAATTGTTCGAGGGTTGGTCTTCAGAGGATAAGGATTGGCATTGCCAAGCCGAAAGAGCTGCTCGTGAACAATTGCGCGAATTGGGCAAGGAAATCGCGGAGGAGACTTCGGCACGATTAGTCGCCGACGTGGGACCAAACCCGCGACTGCTCGCCAACGAAATCGAGAAACTCTCCATTTACCTTGGTGAGCGAAAACTCGTGCAGGATCAAGATGTCGAGGTCGTTGTGATTCGCAATAAATCGAGCCGTGCTTTTGCCCTCGCCGACGCTTTAGGACAACGCAATCTGCCACGACTTCTCAAGGTTCTTGATGATGAACTTTGGGCGGTTAAAACGGACTCTTCGCGATCGGAGATAGGTCTGCTTTATGGCTTGATCAATAAATTCCGCACCATGCTATTGCTGAAGGAAATGGTTCGTGAAGGGATGATTAAAACGGATTCGCCTTATCAGCAATTCAAGACCCAGTTGGAGCGGATTCCTGCGGAATCCTTGCCGACGGACAAGCGTTTCAATCCACAAGCAATGCATCCATTCATGCTATTCAACTCACTTACTCAATCAGCGAACTACACGACCGGTGAATTGGTTCAAGGCATGGAATCTCTTCTCGAATGCAACCTTCGGATTGTCTCGAGTGCCCAAGACGACGCAGTGCTTCTGCAACAAACATTGATCGGAATCGTCCAGACCACTGCGGTCTCTCCAAAACCTTCTCGTCGTTAGCCGATGCCAATAATCTCAAATCCAATTCTGGTTGCCATCGTTGGTGAGCGGGTGTTTCTCAAGATTCCCGAAAGAGCCAATTGTTTGAGTAGCGTTGAATTGGATCAAATCATTACCACTCTACATCGGAGAGGAAGGGAAGTTTTCGTCCTCGATCTTACCCAGTGTACAACCATGGACAGTACCTTCTTGGGGGTGCTCGCCGGGTTTGTTTTACCTGCTGATAGTAATCCAAAATCGACATCCCTCGATATTCGGTTACGCAATGCCAATCGCCGAATCACCGCGTTGCTGGAAAGTTTGTGCGTTGATCATCTATTTACTTACGAGCGTGAATCGGAACCCTGTACATTTGTTTTTGAAACCTTCTCGATGGAAATTTCCGAACCCACAAAAACCCAAGTAAATGTAATTTCTCTCAAGGCTCATTTACAGCTGATGGAGATTGATCCTTTGAATGTACCAAAATTCAAAGACGTGACTCAATTCTTGCGCGAAGAGTCCAAGACCCCTCCCACATCCTAATCGATGGGGAGGGACGATTCACTCCGAACAGATTAATCTTTCTTCGCGACCCTGAGGTCAATGTGAAGATCTCGCAATTGTTTCGGCTCTGCGGGAGCTGGTGAATCTGTCATCAGGTCTGCTCCCTTTGCAGTCTTCGGAAATGCGATCACGTCGCGGATACTCCCGGTGTTGCAAAGCATGGCAATCATGCGGTCGAAACCGAGCGCAATCCCTCCGTGCGGCGGAGCACCGTAACGAAACGCTTCCAGCATGTAACCAAACCGGGCTTGAACAAGGTCTGGAGGAATCTGAAGGATCTCTTCGAAAATAGTTTTTTGAACAGAAGGTTGATGAATTCGAATGGATCCGCCTCCCAGTTCTACCCCGTTGACCACGATGTCATAATGTTGCCCTCTGACTTTTTTCGGGTCTGTTTTTAAAAGGGAAATGTCCTCCGCCACGGGTGCGGTGAAAGGATGATGGCTTGAATACCACCGGTTCTGTTCCTTATCGAAGCTCAGAAGTGGAAATTCAATGACCCAAAGAAAATTGAACTGACCGCTCGGAATCTCCAACTTTCCCTGAGCCTTCAAAACATCCGCGCAATAGAGTCGAATCCGGCCAAGAATCTCGCAGGCGTTCAGCCATTGATCTGCTGCGAACAGAATGAGATCCCCCTCCTCGATCGACAGTTTCTGGGAGAGTGCTGCCTTCTCAGATTCAGTAAAAAACTTAACTATTGGAGATTTCCATTCACCATTCTCAACCTTAATAAAAGCCAACCCCTTGGCTCCGAAGCTTTTGGCATATTCCGTCATCGTCTCAATCTGCCCCTGTGTCGCGTTTGCCAACCCCTTGGCATTAATCGCTTTCACGACTCCTCCATTCGCGATCGCCCCACTGAACACCTTGAAAGAACTTTGGCGGAATTCCTCGGTCAAATCATTAATCTCCATCCC